>MOXJ01000049.1 GCA_002507565.1 Candidatus Reconcilbacillus cellulovorans | reverse complement strand
AAATACGGGATGCAGGGCAGCATGAGCCGCAAGGGCAACTGCTACGACAACGCCTGCATCGAATCGTTTCACAGCGTACTCAAAAAGGAACTCGTTTATTTGGAAAAGTTCAAGACCCGTAAGGAAGCGCAAAGTAAGATCTTTGAATATATCGAGTTTTTCTACAATCACAAACGCGTCCATTCGGCGATCGGGTATCTTACACCCGTCCAATACGAACAAATGTACGATCGCGCTGTGTAATTTTCTCGATTCTGGCTGTCCAATCTATTGACAGAGGTCCACTTCGCCTTCAAACCGTTCGACGAACGCCTGGTTGACGAACGTGTGCACGGTGCCCCTGCGTAGCGGCGTAATGCCCAGATGGAGCGCCTCCCCGGCCAGCTCATGCCGGATCTGCTTGAGTCCGATAAACCACGGTTTTCCGTAGTGGATGTGGTCGGTCACCATCCGGCCTCCGATCCATGCGGCCGCGACGTCGCCGTCGTATTCCACCGTGAGGAACACATCGGACACATGCTCCGGCCAGTCGGCATCGATGTTCAGCAGGGCGGACCGGTCGAATGGCTGCGTCACGCGGACGGCGGGTTCGTACGGCGGCACTTCCACGGAGCAGGTGACGAACAACCCGTCCCGCTTCATTTCCACCGTGCCGGTCGAGGCCCGCAGGTGCTTTTCGGGCGCCGGGAACAGAGAAACCTTGATGTTGCGCTCTCCGGGGGACGTGCAGTAAAGCTGGCCTTTGGCCGCATAAAGATGGCTCCTGCTGACTGCCAGCCTTCTTGCGCCCCACAGATCGAATTCGTAGGTTTGCAACGTTTCCTCGCGCCGCAGCACGATGAAATGGATCCGGCGATTCGCGAAGGTGGTGACGACGGCCGCGTGTTCCAGACCGACCGCCGGCTTCACCACCCACAGGCCGCCATCGCGTGACGCCGTACCCTGCCCGGGATCGACGGCGGCGACGGCATCGGCGCGGAAGACCAGTTCGGGCGGGTTGCCTTCCACCTCGGCGAACACGACCACGTCATCCCCGCCGTGGCTTAAGGTCGTTAGCGGCTGGGCCGTGGCGCTGACCAGCTCGATTTCCCCGAACGTCAGATGGAACGGCAGGACGGCAGCCGCCCCGCTCTTCAGCGTCATGGTCCCATCCCGCGGAAACGACACGGGGCCCCTGGCGGTTTCCATCCGGATCCGGAAGGTCTTGTCCGGCATCTCGACGTGATCCTGGAAGTTGTTCAGGAAGACGAACCCGGCCCCGTCCTTCTGGCGGACACACCAGCGGACGGCGCCGGCATCGGCCTGTTCCAGCGCGTCCTGGCCTTCGGGCAGGCACACTCCCATCGGGGCGAGGATGTCGCCGAAGGCGTGAAGGAACAGCGAAATCATCCGGATCCGGTGATAGGTATCGCCGACTCTCCCGAATTCGCCCAGCGGCGCCTGGTAATCGTAGGTCATCTTCGGCAATCCGGATTCGTTCAGATACCCCCGGCGGCCGACCGGATTCGTTCCTCCGTGATACATGTAGTAGCCGATGAGATTGCTGCCGCTGCCCAGTTTGACGAGCGTCATGGCTTCGACACTCTCCGGGGGCACGAACGGCCGGGCCGAATAGCTCGCCTGCATGCCGCCGGCCATTTCGGCAATAGGCCACCGGGTATTCCCGCGGGTCGTAGTTGACGGGCTCTGCCGGATGGACATGCAGATCCCGGAACAGAAACTCGCGGCTCGGCGGCTGGTCGGGAATCCAGGGGGTGTAGGTGTAGAAATTTCCGGTCATACCCCCAAGCGTCGTTCGGCGCCCCGGCATGCATGTATTCGTTTTCCAGCTGGACGGCGATGATCGGACCGCCTTCCGGGAAGAACTTCCCCCGGATCTGCCGGGTGATCTCGGCATACAACTTTCGGGCCAGCGCCAGATAGCCTTCGTCGTTGGACCGGATCTCAATGGGCTTTGCGAACACCCAGTCCGGAATGCCGCCGTTGCGAACCTCGCCGTAGCAGAAGGGCCCGATGCGCACGATGAGGGGAAGACCAACCTTCTCGCACAGATCGACGAAATGCCGCAGATTCCGGTCACCGCTCCAGTCGAAGACGCCCTCCTCTTCTTCATGGTGATTCCAGAACACGTACGTCGCCACGATGTCAACGCCGCCCGCCTTCATCTTCAGCAGCTCTTCTTCCCAGTAAAGATAGGAAAATCTGGAATAGTGGAATTCGCCCACTACGGGGATCCACGGCTTTCCATTCTGGGTCATGTAATAGCTGGTGAATCCGTACGTTTCGCCGCGGGGATTCGTCCCGCACAGCGCGCCAAGCCTGCCGGAACCGACCGTTTTGTCCCCGTGGCAGAGATGCATCGACAGCATGGCCTTCGCCCTGTCCGCCATTTGTGAAAACTCCTTTCCCGCATGAACCGGCATCAGGCATGCCGGATGTAATCGTTCCACTTTCTCTGCCATTCGATATCCGCCCAGAACGGATGGTGCGGCGCGCAGTTGGAACAAAGGACCATGCCCCAGAAGCCGTATTCCATGCCTTTCCGGATCGCGTGTTCCGCAAGATCTTTGCCGACGGGGCCTTTTTCAAATCCGGCGAGAAGCGGTGTATAGCCCACATACCCTTCGCCGATGACGACCGGAAGGTTCCGGTCGGACTCCCAGGCAGCGATTTCCGCGAAACGGTCGTCCACCTTCCTGCTTCATCGCCGGTTTGTGGGCACCGTAATGCTCGTAGAGATAGAGATCCCATTTGACCGGGTCGCACCAATCGTGGAGATAGAGCAGCCTGAGCCCGATGGGATTCCCCTCGAGCCGCCATTCCTCGCCCTCCGGCAGCCGGTATTCGTCAAACGGCGGGGCGTCGTCCCTGAGCAGCGATTCGACCAGGGTGTTGGGGAATGCGGCGTCCGGATTCCGGATTCCCGTCTCGTCCATTAATTGCTGCAGCACGCCGTTGATGTACATGTGAAAATGGGCGACCTGCATGTTGCCAGGCAGCAAGTCCTTTGGATAAGGCTCCCCCAGCGTGAAGCAGCCCGTGAACAGGAGATCGGGGTGGCGTTCGCGCAGCCAGGCCAGCGCTTCTTCCGCATAAGGCTTCACGGTCCGGATGACGGCCGGAATGTTGCCGTCGGGGATTTCGGCCTCCGGCGCGACCCGGTTGAGCCCGCCGTATTCGATTTCATTGTGCAACTCGACATAGGCGATGCGGTCGCCGTAACCCCCCGCCTTGACGCGCGAGATCAGGTGATGCATGGATTTCGCGATCGCCATGAAGCGTTCCTTCGGCGGAATGCCCATCAATTCGTCGTACAGCTCCCGCGTCCCCAAAAAACTGAAGCTCTGCTGGTACTCCCACGAAGACAGAATCACGAAACATTGATGCCGTTCGGCTTCCTTGAGCAGCGCCAGGAGGCGGTCGAAGCCCGTCCATGACGGCGCCGCCCCGACAATTGTACCAGCGGGTCCGCATGCCGACCCGCCCCAGATTGGCCAGCTTGAGCGGCCCCCGGCGGCGGCCGCTCTCGGGATCGAACAGCAGGAAAGGCATGGCGCAAATCCGGACCGTGTTGTAGCCGCGTTCAACCGCTTCCCCGAAACATTTGGCCAGATTAAAAAACGGTTCGCCCGGCATGCTCATCGTATACCAGGAAAAATCCCAAAGGGTAATGGTCAGTTTTTCGGGCAGATGTCGCGGTCTTTCAGCCATCGCCTGATCCGCCTCCCGTTTTTGCAAGTATCGTTCGGCCAGAAGCTCAACCTTTGACGGCGCCGGCCGTAATGCCCTTGATGAACGTCCTGCCGCCCCGCCCAGCAGGAAGAGGAGCAGCACGGGAATGGTGGCCAGTGCGAGCGCCCCCATGCGCGCCCCGTAATCCGTCCGGTGCTCGAAACCGAGCGTCGAAATGAACAGTGGAATCGTGTAGTTGTTGGAATCGTTGATCGTCACCAGAGGAAGCAGATAATTGTTTCAAGACCAGAGAAATGCCAAAATGGACAGGGTGACCAGTCCCGGCACGAGAATCGGCATCGCAATATGGAACAGAATCCGCGGTTCCGAAGCGCCGTCCATGCGGGCGCATTCGATGAGCACGTTCGGGATCGCGTCGCGGATGAACTGGACCATGAAAAACGCGCCGAACGGCCAGGCACTCCAGACCAGGATGATCGTCAGCAGCGTATTGCCGAATCCGAGGGCGCGCATTTCGATCACGTAGCCGATGAGTCCGACCTGGGACGGCACCATCATGACCACAATGATGAAGTAATGGAGAAACCTTTTCAACCTGAAATGGTATTTGCTCACCGCGAAGCCGATCATCACGGACGTCAGGACGCCGGTCAGCACGGATGCAAGCGACACGATCAGGCTGTTGGCGTACACCCGGACGAAATTCGATTTGAACACCGTTTTCATGTTTTCAAGCAAATAGTCCGAGGGCACAAGGGGCAGCCCCTTGAAAATGTCTTCCGAATAGTACGTGGACATCATGAGCATGACATAAAAAGGGAACAGGGACACGAGGGTGATGATCGACAACATGATCCATTTGACGGCTTTCAATCCTGATCCCCTCTTCCCCTGGACAGTTTGTAGCTCGCGATGGAGAATACGACAATCAGGACAAACAGCGCGTACGCGATGGCGGCTCCGTAACCGAAGCGGATGTTGAAGAAGGAATCGTTGACGAATTTCCAGATGACAGTCAGGGCCGAATTGTCCGGGCCGCCCACCTGGTTGGCCGTCCAGCCCCCGTACAGCAGCTTCGGCTCGTCAAACAATTGCAGGCTGCCGATGAGGGACGTCACGATCAAGAAAACCGTGATGTTCTTCAGCATGGGAAGGGTAATCCTGGCGAACGTGCGCAGGCCCGTGGAGCCGTCGACGCGCGCCGCTTCGTAGATGTCCTGCGGGATGGTCGTCATGCCGGCCAGATAAACGGCCAGGAAATACCCGAGATTTCGCCAGATGATCATGATGGCGATGATGATCCTCGACATCCAAGGATCCTGCAGCCAGTAGATGCCTTCCTCCAGGACGCCGATCCGGATCAGAATGGCGTTGATGATGCCGGTCTGCCAGTCAAACATGAACGAAAAAATGAAGCCGATGGCCACCGGCGTCGTGATGTACGGCAGGACGTTGACGGTCTGGAAGAACGAGCGGCTCCTGCCCAGGTTGAAAATGAGATACGCCATGCCCATGCCGCCCAGAATGAGCACCGGGATGGACATCAGCATGATCAGGATCGTGTTGCAGATCGATTTGTAGAAAAGCGTGTCCTGCGTCAGGAGGGTGATGTAGTTGGCCAGATCGACAAACCGTTTCTCGGCGACGCCGTTCCACTCCTGAAAGCTGAGAAAAAAAGACATAGAGGACCGGATAGAAATTATCCGATTGCAAAGATGTGCAAGATCTTGGCATCTCCAGGAGCGTCTACTACGTAGCTGACTCAGGAGGTCGCCCGGGTGTTTTGGCAGTCGCGCCGATTGTACGGCAGCCCGAAGATCACTAAAGCGCTGCGTTACCCAGGACATTTGGGTCTCCTGCAAAACGGTGCCCGCATCATGAAAAATCAAGGATTTCAGTCGCGCACCATCCGCGAATACAAGGCACGACGCATGTCCGGCATGCTTTAACGGTTCATGAGAATGTGCTGAACCAACAGTTTTCGACTGATGCTTCCCAACTAGGTCTGAATGATGAACATCTCCCCCTCCGGACTAAAGAAGTTAAGAAGTTACTCCAAAAAATTTAGAAGCTGACGCCCTCCTATTCCATCTTAAATGCTTGGACAACCGAGATACAGATTAGTTTCCTTTGTTTTCCCCGTCACCCGCTCGCTCAGCTCCCACAACCGCGCCGCGGCGGCGGCGTCGTAGCTCGCCGCAGACGATCGCCTTTCCCGGCAGCGCACAAAATATTTGCCGGTTACTCCCTCGACCTCCGGCGACGATGCGAGATAGACGGAAGTCTCGGCGCCCTTTTCCGGCGACGCCATCCACCATCCCGCCGCGGCGAGCAGCAGCCGTTCCATCCGGCCGGCGTACGGACGGAAAAACGAACTGCGCACGACGCCGGGATGCAGGCAATTCGCGGTGACGCCCGTTCCGTGCAACCGCCGCGCCAGTTCGTACGTAAACAGAATGTTGGCCAGCTTCGATTGCGCGTAAACCTGAAACGGCCGGTACCGGCCGCGTTCGCTCTGCAGGTCGTCGAAACGGATGCGGGCGATCCGGTGTGCTTCGGAGCTGACCGTGACGATTCGGGCGCGACCGGCTTCCTTCAGCGGGCCGAGCAGCGAGACGGTGAGCAGAAACGTGCCGAAATGGTTGACGCCCATTACGGTTTCCAGGCCGTCTTCGGTGACGGTCCGCTTTTTCGCCATCAGGCCGGCGTTGTTGACGAGCACGTTGAGCCGGTCGTACCGGCGTGCGAATGATTCCGCGAAACGCCGGATCGACGCGAACGACGCGAGATCGAGCGGCATCGCCTCAACGCGCTCGTTGCCGGTGCTTGCGACGATGTCCCGGCGGACGGCTTCCGCCTTGTCCGGATTGCGGCAAGCAAGCACGACGCGGGCGCCCTTCGCGGCGAGCGCACGCGCCGTCGCCTTGCCGATGCCCGAGCTGGCGCCCGTCACGACGACGACGGCGTCTCGCATGATCCGATCCCTCCCAAAATTTTCCTGTCCGACAACACTGTACACTACGGCGGTTGTACGGCGGCGTTCACTCCGGCGCACCCGGCGTTTTTGAAGCATCCGACACACCCGGCGGTTGCGATGTATGCGTCGGATCCGGCAATTCCGCCAAAACGACCGCCTTGGCGATGTCCACCGCGATGCGCCGGATGCGCCTCAGGTGCCGGATGCGCTCTTCGTCGCTCATGTCCGGCCGGGGCGGGTCGAGTTTCAGCAGTTCCTCCTCCAGCCGGGCGACCGCGCGTTCCGTTATATCCCGCAGTTCGTGGATGACGCCGGACGCGAGCGCGCGTTCGTACGTTTCCGGGTTCGTTTTCCGCCAATGTTCGGCGACAAGGCGGCCGATCGGGCCTAGACCGCGATCTGCGCGCCCGCCCCTTTCGCCCCGCTTCCGTTCCGACGGCACGGCGTTTCGCCTCCGATCCGCGACGATCCGCGACGACACCGTCGATTGTACCGCACGAACGCGACGCGGGTCGGTCAGCAAACGGACGTTCGGCGCAAACGCGCATTCCCTTTTCTTAAGAAGCTCCGTCCCTTTCGGCGTCCGCTTTTACATCTGCTTTCGGGCCGCCGCTCGTCCGCCGGATCAGTTCGTTCAGCTCCTCCATGAACCGGTTCAGATCGCCGAATTGCCGGTAGACGGAGGCGAACCGCACGTACGCGACTTCGTCCACCTTATAAAGTTCCCGCATGACGAGCTCGCCGATGTCGCGGCTGTGGACTTCTGTCGTCGCCTTGCTGCGCAGCTCTTTTTCCACGTCGGACACGAGCTGCTCGAGCCGGTCGACGGAGACCGGCCGTTTCTCGCAAGCGCGCATGAGACCGCGCAGCATTTTGTCGCGGCTGAATTCTTCGCGGCGGCCGTCCTTTTTGATGACGATGAGCGGCGTTTCCTCGACCGTCTCGAACGTCGTGAACCGTTTCTGGCACTGTTCGCATTCGCGGCGGCGGCGAATCGACCGGTTTTCGTTCGCCGGGCGCGAGTCGAGTACGCGCGTGCCGGTGTGGCCGCAAAACGGACATTTCATCAAGGCGTTCGTCCCTCCCGTTTCCGGACATTGCCGCTTATGCCCCCGAAAAAAGCGACGCATAATACGACTACCGATCGACAAGGAGGTGAACCACGATGGCCAGAGGTCAATCCCGTTCCAGCAACCAGCTGGTCGTCCCGCAGGCGGATGCGGCGCTGGACCAGCTGAAGTACGAAGTCGCCCAGGAACTGGGGATCGCCACCCCGCAAGACGGTTACTGGGGCTTCATGGCCACCCGGGACACCGGCGCGATCGGGGGGAACATCACCCGTCGTCTGGTGCAGATCGCTGAACAACAACTCGCCGGGCAAGTGAAAGTCCGCTGACAGAAGCAATAAAACGTCCGTTTTCGCCCGCGGGGAACCGGCTCCGTCATGGGGCCGGTTCTTCGTACGGCCGTTCATACAGTTCGTTCCCGTAAACGCTATGGTACTTCTCCCAATAAAAATAAACGCGGCGTACATAATGGCGGGTTTCGCCGAACGGGATGCGGTCGGCCGTCTCAAGCCGACCGTCCCATTCGCTGCGCCGCAGCCAGCCGTCGACCTGTCCGGGACCCGCGTTATAGGCAGCGAGCGCGGCGGTGTGGTTGCCGCCGAACCGGTCGATCAGCAGGGCGAGATAGCGGACGCCAAGTTCGATGTTGACGTCCGGCCAGTCGAGTCTGTCCAGCAGCTCGTCGGGCAACCGGTGGTTGCGGATCACCCAGGCGGCAGTCTCGGGCATGACCTGCATCAGACCGACGGCGCCTTTCGGCGAGCGAAGGTCGGGACGAAACCGGCTTTCGACGCGGATGACGGCGGCGACGAGGTATGGATCGATGCGGTGCTGCCGCGCGCTGCGGGCGATTTCATCGCGGTATTCGATCGGATACAGCCACCGGCTCAGCCAATCCGACCGCAAGAACAAAACGGCGAACAGCGCCGCCAGTGCGAGCAGGGCGGCCGCGGCAGGCGCGAGCCGCCTGCGTCCGCGCCCGTTCATTGCGTCCATCCCTTCTTGCGCCAGTATGCCTCGACTTGGCGCTCCGTATCCGTGAGCGTCCCGGAATTATCGATGACGACGTCGGCCAGCAGGCGCTTGCGCTCGATCGGCCACTGGGCGGCCAGCCGTCTGCGCGCCTCTTCGGCGTCCAGGCCGTCGCGGCGCATGAGCCGTTGGAGTTGGATATGTTCGGGCGCATAGACGAGTACGACTTCTTCGAACCGGTCTTTCATTCCAAGCTCGAACAGCAGCGGCACGTCGACGATGACCGGCAGGCCGGGCGTTTCGCTTTGTGCAATTTCAGATTGATATTCGATTTCCTGTAAAATAAAAGGATGCACAATAGACTCCAACTCTCTCCTTTTCTGTTCGTCTGCGAAAACGATGCGGCCCAGCGCCTTGCGGTCAAGTACGCCGTCCGGTCCGACGACGGCTTGTCCGAACCGTTCGACGACGCGGCGGAACGCGGGTTTTCCCGGTTCCACCACGTCGCGGGCGATCCGGTCCGCGTCGACGATCCGGGCGCCGCGCGCAGCCAGCATGGCCGCAACGGTCGACTTTCCGCAGGCGATGCCGCCGGTCAGACCGATGCGTCCGGCGTTGCTCATCCCCGCATCACCCCGCTCCAAACCATTTCCAAACGCCCATCAACACGAGCAGACAGCCCGGTAAAACCGACAAACGGCGGACGGACCGGATGCCGGACAATACGCCGCCGGCTTTCAGTCCGGCAAAAAGCAGCACCGCACTGGCGACCGCCGAGGCAAGAGCGGTCGGTGCGGCCGGCAACCCGAGCCATGCGGCGCCGAATCCCGCTCCGAAAGCGTCGAGCGACAGCGCGGAACCGAGCCACACGGCCTCGCCGGCGGAAATCGCTCCCGACCGGTCGAAGTCGGCAAGCGGCGGTGATTTCAAAATCCGCAGCAGCCGGGATACGCCTTTGGCCCGCTGCCCAGCGGCTTCGTCCGTCGGCCGCTCCTCCGCACGGCGCCCACGGCCGATCTGGTGGGCGAGCGCCCATCCGCCGACCGCGACCAACATGAGCGCGCCCGCCCGCCGCGCCGCTTCCGGCGGAAAAAACCGCACCGCGAACCCGCCGAGCGTCATCGAGGCCCACACCGCCGCGCCCGAACACGCGGCGATCAGGGCGAGCGCCGCCCACGAGACGCGAATGCGGCGCAGTCCGTAGGCCATTCCGGTGCCGAATCCGTCCAGGCTCGCTGCCAACGCCAACAGCGCCACCGATAGCTTCAACGTCGCGCACCCCTCCCCGCTCGGTTCGAAAACTCATCCCCATCATATGGAGCGAGAAGAACGTCGGTGCGCGTCGAAAACGTCAGGCGAGCCGCTGGCAGGCCGGACAGAAGTGCGTACCGCGGCCGCCGACGCGGCATTTTTCAATCGGCCGGCCGCACGCCGGGCAAGGCAATCCCTCTCGTCCGTAGACGCAAAGTCGATGCTGATACGATCCGGCCGTCCCCCGACCGTCCACATACGAACGAACCGTCGAACCGCCGGCGTTGACCGCGCGGACGAGCGTCGCGACGATCGCCGCATGCAGACGACGCACCTCGTCCGGCGCCAAAGAATTCGCGGGCCTAAGCGGATGCAACCGGGCGGCGAACAACGACTCATCCGCATAAATATTGCCGATGCCCGCAACATAGGACTGGTTCAGCAAAAAACTTTTGACCGCGACGGTCGTCTTCCGCAGCATACCGGCCAGCGCCTCCGGCGTAAACGCCGGGTCGAGCGGCTCGACGCCGAGCGCGGCCAGCGGCGGAAGGCGAAATTCCTCGCCCGGCGCGAACAGGTCCATCGTGCCGAACTGGCGGACGTCGCGGTAACGAAGTTCGCGACCGTCCGAAAGCGCGAACACGACGTGCGTGTGCGCCTCCTCCGGTTCCTTCGCCCGGCATACCGCGAACCGTCCTTCCATGCGCATGTGGGCGACGAGCACCGGGCCGTCGGTCACGATCCGCAAAAACTTGCCGCGCCGGCCGACGGCGAGCACCGTCCGCCCGGCGAGCGCCGCCGCGAATTCGGCGGGATCGGCGGGGCGGCGGACGATACGCGGCAGCCGGACGTCGACGCGCGCGATCGTCGCGCCGACGATGTCCTGCAGCGTGCGGCGGACGTTTTCCACTTCGGGCAGTTCCGGCATCGCGCTTCCCTCACTTCGCCGCGTACCAGTCGGCGCCCCAGCTGACGTCGACCTTCAGCGGCACGTCGAGCGGGACCGCCGACTCCATGACGTCCGTCACAAGCTCCCGCATCGCGTCGAGCTCGTCCGGCGGCACTTCAAACACGAGCTCGTCGTGAACCTGCAGCAGCATGCGGCTCTTCAGTCCGACGTCGCGCATCCGCCGCGTCAGACGCACCATCGCGGTCTTGATGATGTCGGCGGCCGTGCCCTGGATCGGCGTATTCATCGCCGTCCGCTCCGCGAACGAGCGGAGGTTGTAATTCGACGCGTTGATGTCCGGCAAATAACGCCTGCGGCCGAGCAAGGTCGTCACGTAGCCGTCGCGGCGCGCCTGCTCGACGATCCGCTCGCGGTACGCCTTGACGCCCGAAAAGACGGCGAAATATTGCCGGATGAACTCCGCCGCCTCCTTGCGGGAAATGTTCAGGTTTTGCGCCAGTCCGAAATCGCTGATGCCGTAGATGATGCCGAAATTGACCGCCTTCGCCTGCCGCCGCATGCGCGCGTCGACGCGGTCTTCGGAAACGCCGAACACGTCCATCGCGGTCTTCGTGTGGATGTCCATGCCTGTCCGAAACGCTTCCTTCAGCCGTTCGTCGCCGGAAACGTGCGCGAGCACGCGCAGTTCGATCTGCGAATAGTCGGCGGCGAGCATCAGCCATCCCGGTTCTGACGGAACGAACGCCTTGCGGATTTTCCGCCCCTCTTCGAGACGGATCGGAATGTTCTGAAGATTGGGAAACTGACTGCTCAGCCGCCCCGTCGCCGCGATCGTCTGCTGATAATACGTATGGATTTTACCGGTTTGCGGACGGATTTCTTTCAAAAGCCCCTCGATGTAGGTCGACTGCAATTTCGTCAGTTGGCGGTAATGCAAAATCTTTTCGACGATCGGATGGTACGGCGCCAGTTCCTCCAGCACGTCTGCGTCGGTGGAATAGCCGGTTTTCGTTTTCTTGACGACGGGCAGCCCCAGCTTATCGAACAAAATTTCGCCGAGCTGTTTCGTCGATCCGATGTTGAACGTCGTCCCGGCCAGCTCGTAAATCTCCCGCTCGACTTTCGCCGCCGCCTCGCGCAATTCCTCGCCGTAGGCGGCGAGCGCCGCCGCGTCGACGCGGACGCCGGCCGTCTCCATGACGGCGAGTTCGGATGAAAGCGGCAGCTCCAGGTCGTAAAAAAGCGAACGCATGCCGCAGGCCTCCAAATCCGCCTCGAGCAGCGGAACGAGCCGCGCGACTAGGGCGGCCTTGCGGCCGACGTAACGCGCCAGCGTGTCGCGATCGGGAACCTTGAACTTCGCGCCCTTGCCGTAAACGTCCTCGGCTTCCGGTACCGGCGGCAGACCGTAGCGGCGCGACAGGTCCGCCAGCGTATGGCGCGATTCCGTGGGGTCGAGCAAATAAGCGGCGATATGCGTGCAGAACGACGTGCCGCGAAACGCAAGGCCGTGCCAGAACAGCGCCACTTCAGCGCGATGGGAGTCGTGCGTACGCTTCGGCCGACGCGCGTCGGCGAGCCAGTCGGCCAGCGGCCGCATGTCGGACTGCACCAGCCGTTCAAACGGAATGAAATACGCCGTATGTCCGTCCCACCATGCGACGCCGCGCACTTCGCCGTTGTGCGGGTTGTCGCCCGTCACCTCGACGACGACCGACTGGGCGGCTTCCAGCCGCGACAGCGCTTCTTCGACTTCTTCCGGGCGATCCGGACAGCGGACGTCGACGCCCTCCTCAGCGACGGCGACGGCCCTCGGCCGTTTCTCGTCCGCCGGCCGCGCGGAGGAACGGACGCCGTCGACGTCGGCATCGGCGGACGTGCCGTCGAGTCCGAGCCGTTTCAACAGCGACTTGAATTCGAGCTGCCGCAACAGCGAGGCGAGCGCGGCGCGGTCCGGTTCGCCGAGGCGCAGCCAGTCCCATCCCGACTGCAACGGTACCGCGCAGTCGATCGTCGCCAGCCGCTTGCTCAATCGGGCGGCGTCGGCGTGCGCCCGCAGATTTTCACCGAGCTTTCCGGCGATTTCCGACGCGTGTTCCAGGACGCTCTCCAGCGAACCGTACTGCCTGAGCAGTTTCAGTGCGGTTTTCTCACCGACGCCAGGAACGCCGGGAAGATTGTCAGACGCGTCGCCCATCAGCCCTTTGAGGTCGCGGATGCGGTCGGGATCGAAGCCGTATTCCTCGCGGATGCGCGCCGGGTCGTACCGCTCCGTTTCCGTGATGCCCTTGCGCGTCAGCGCGACGGTCACGCGGTCCGATACGAGCTGGAGCAAATCGCGGTCGCCGGTGACGACCAGCGTGTCGACGCCCTCGGCCTCCGCCCGTTTCGCCAGCGTACCGATCATGTCGTCCGCCTCGTATTCCTCCAGCTCGCCGGACGCGACGCCGAACGCCCGGACGAGCTCCCGGATGTACGGAAACTGCTCGGACAGCTCGGGCGGCGTCTGCAGGCGACCCGCCTTGTAGGCCTCGTATTCGCGATGACGGAACGTCGCCTTGCCCGCGTCGAACGCGACGAGAAAATGCGTCGGCCGTTCCTCCTCGATCAGCTTGAGCAACATGTTGGCGAATCCGTACACCGCGTTCGTGTGCAGGCCGCCGCGCGTGCTGAGCAGCCGGACGGCGTAAAACGCCCGGTTGGCGACGCTGTTGCCGTCGACCAGAATCAGTTTGCGCATGCCGTCACTCCCGTTCGCACGACATCTTTTTTTATCATATCATAAACCGGGAAACGGCCGAAACCGCCTCCCTCCGTTTGTCTGAGTCAAGTGGTCGTGGGCAGTTTTTTTCGACTTTCGGGCTTCCACTTTCTGTAAGTGATGCGAGACGGCATTCCTTCCCTTGCCCCTTCACG
>MOXJ01000048.1 GCA_002507565.1 Candidatus Reconcilbacillus cellulovorans | reverse complement strand
GAGCAAGCATCAAGAATGGTTTTCTCACTGACTGAGTCCCAAACATAGACGCACCACGAATTGCCCGTGTTCGACGTGGATACATGATAATTAGCTACACGGATGGTGTACTGTCCCCTGCTGTCTTTCCTATCAACGTATACATTAAAGTGGTCTGTATTTCCTACCTTAGGTCCAGCATAGCCGTAGTGAACGTTTGAGACTTTGAACTGTAAGTTATAACGGGCCCCCAGGCAAGACCAGCACTTGGTGATGCCATAGCTTGAGAAACACCCAGGAAGGGTTGAACGACCAACAAGCTGACCATCACCGCCACAGCAACAACTGTTCTGTATCGTATCGATATTGCACCATTAGGCTTACCTCCCTTATTCTAGAATTTTAACTTTCCTTCCCTTTTTCTTCTCTTTAGTTAACAGGCAAAATCTATCGCCTGCTTTAACCCGCGCCACATCGCCTTTCTTTTCTTCTACTACCTTCTCATTCCTCCAATAGGATAACATATAGCAATAAAAAATGCAACGGGTACTTTTTTGTATATTTTTGTCAAATTGCCCGGCAAATAAGGCTAAAAAAATCCGGCCAGACACGTTAGCTGCTCCCACCGAACGGCGATCACCTTCACGTAAGTAAACGGTTTCGCCTGGTAATTTAACCTGCACCGGTGAATGGAACCGGAATTCCACGAAGAACAAGAGGTGGGAAGCATCATCGATCCAAGTGACCGAAAAAGCGGATTCTGCCTGAAACGCGAACCTGCTGGGCTTCTGCTCCTGTTTCCCATCCGCGATGTCACTTGATTCTGATGCTACAAAATAAGTGGACCTCTGTCAAGAGAGTAGACACATCAAATCGAGAAAAATGATGCGAGCTTCGCAAACGTATGTTCGTATTCCACCGGCGTTCGATATCCAATCACCGAATGCAATCGCTGGCGATTATAGAAAATCTCGATGTATTCAAACAGCTTGCGTTTCGCCTCTTCCCGTGTCCTGAATTTCTCTTGATACACCAGCTCTTTCTTCAAGAGGCTGCGAAACGATGCGGAACCTGCAAGACAGATACGCCGCCGAGAAGTGAAAAAGGCCGCCGTCACCGGCGGCCTTCGTTCATGAACCGTTCCCCATAAAAGCGCGTTTGAACTTTTCCAACAGCGTCCTCGGTTCGCCGCCGTAACTGGAGATATCTTCACCGCCCAGCTTGGCGAACCGCCGCAGCAGTTCCTTCTGCTCCTCGGTCAAGTTGGTCGGCGTCACGACCGTAACCTTGACGTGCTGATCGCCGGCGCCGTATCCCCGCATGCGCGGAACGCCTTTGCCTTTCAGGCGGAAATAGGTGCCGGTCTGCGTACCCGGCGGAATTTTCAGCATCACTTTGCCGGTCAGCGTCGGCACTTCGATTTCGTCGCCGAGCGCCGCCTGCGCGAACGTCAGCGGCACCTCGCAATAAATGTCGTCGCCGTCCCGCTGGAAAAATTCATGCGGTTTTACACGGATGACAATATACAGATCGCCCGGCGGCCCGCCGCGAGAACCGGCTTCACCCTCGCCGGCGATCCGCAGCTGCGAACCGTCGTCGACACCGGGAGGAATTTTTACAAAAATGCGGCGCATCCTCCGGACTTTTCCCGTCCCGCGACAAGACGCGCATTTTTCGCGCACGACAAACCCATCACCGCCGCATACCGAACACGTCCTGCGATTGATGATTCGGCCGAACGGCGTCGACTGAACCGTCTCTTGCTGCCCCGTCCCGCCGCAGGCGCGGCATCGCTCCGGGGACGTACCGGGACGTGCGCCGGTGCCGCGACATTCGTCGCAAGGTTCGGTCCGCGGAATCGTCAGTTCCGTTTCCTTGCCGAACACCGCTTCCTTGAAATCGATCTGGAGCGTATACTGCAGGTCGGCCCCGCGTTGCGGCGCGTTCGCCTGGCGTCGGGACGATCCGCCGCCGAAAAACATGTCGAACAAATCGCCGAGTCCGCCGAAATCGTCGAAACCACCGAAGCCTCCGGCCCCGCCGCCGGCCGTCTGGTTGGGATCGATGTGGCCGAAGCGGTCGTATTGCGCGCGCTTCTGCTCGTCGCTTAACACGTCGTAGGCTTCCTTAATTTCTTTAAAACGTTCGGCGGCGTCCGGCGCTTTGTTGACGTCGGGATGATACTGACGCGCAAGGCGTTTGTACGCTTTCTTGATCTCTTCCGGGGAAGCGTCCCGGCTGACGCCCAAAATTTCGTAGTAGTCGCGTTTGGCCAAACGTTTCACCTCCCCTTTTCACTCCGACCGGCTCCGACCTTCGAACCAAAAACGAAAGCCGGAGTCCGGCCGGCCGGATCCGGCTTTGCCCGATCCGTCAGGGATTGTCGTCGATCACTTTGTAGTCGGCGTCGACCACGTTGTCGCGTTTGGCCCCGCCGGAACCGCCGGTGCCGGAGGTGCCGGTGCCGGACGCGCCGGCCGAAGCGCCGGCCTGAGCGGTATTCTGCGCCTGTTGGGACGCCTGCTGGTACAGCTTGATCGACAGCTGCTGGACTACCTGGGTCAGTTCGTCCGTCGCTTTCTGGATTTCGTCCTTGTTGTTGCCTTCGAGCGCTTTCTTAACTTTCTCCTTCGCCTCATTGGCGCGCTCGACGTCGCTTTTGTCGACTTTGTCGCCGAGATCGCGCAACACTTTTTCGACCTGGTAGACCATATGGTCCGCATGGTTGCGCGCTTCCGCCAGCTCCTTGCGCTTGCGGTCCTCCTCCGCATACTGTTCGGCCTCGCGCGTCATCCGTTCGATTTCTTCCTTCGACAGGCCGCTCGAGGACGTAATCGTGATCCGCTGGCTTTTGCCCGTCCCCTTGTCGACCGCCGACACGTGCACAATGCCGTTGGCGTCGATGTCGAACTTGACCTCGATCTGCGGAATGCCGCGCGGTGCCGGCGGGATGTCGCTCAGAATAAACCGGCCGAGCGTCTTGTTGTCCGCCGCCATCGGCCGCTCGCCTTGCAGGACGTGGATTTCGACGCTCGTCTGGTTGTCGGCCGCCGTCGTAAAAATCTGCGATTTGGACGTCGGGATCGTCGTGTTGCGCTCAATGATTTTCGTGAAAATACCGCCCGCCGTCTCGATGCCGAGCGACAGCGGCGTCACGTCGAGCAACACGATGCCCTTGACGTCACCCATCAGCACGCCAGCCTGGATCGCGGCGCCGACTGCCACGACTTCGTCGGGGTTGACGCCCTTGAACGGCTCCTTGCCGGTGAACCGACGCACGGCTTCCTGAACCGCCGGAATCCGCGTCGAACCGCCGACCAGAATGACTTTGTCGATCTGTTCGGGCGTTAGACCGGCATCCTGGAGCGCCTGGCGCATCGGCCCGATCGTCCGCTCGACGAGATGCGCCGTCAATTCCTCAAATTTGGCGCGCGTCAGATTGACTTCGAGATGTTGCGGCACGCCGTCGACGACCGTGATGAACGGCAGCGAAATCGTCGTCGTCAACATGGAAGACAGTTCTTTTTTCGCCTTTTCCGCAGCGTCCTTGAGGCGTTGAAGCGCGGCGCGGTCCTTGCTCAGGTCGACGCCGTGCTCCTTGCGGAATTCGGCGACAAGCCAGTCGATGATCGCCTGGTCGAAATCGTCGCCGCCGAGCCGGTTGTCGCCGCTCGTCGCTTTCACCTCGAACACGCCTTCGCTCAGCTCGAGGATGGAAACGTCGAACGTGCCGCCGCCCAGGTCGTAGACGAGAATCGTCTGGTCTTCCTGTTTATCCAGCCCGTACGCCAGCGCGGCTGCTGTTGGCTCGTTGATGATGCGCAACACCTCAAGCCCTGCGATGGTTCCGGCGTCTTTCGTCGCCTGCCGTTGGCTGTCGTTGAAATAGGCGGGCACCGTAATGACCGCCTTCGTCACCGGCTGGCCGAGATACGCCTCGGCGTCCGCCTTGAGCTTGCGCAGGATCATTGCAGAAATTTCCTGGGGTGTATATTCTTTGTCGTCGATTTTCACCTTATAATTCGTACCCATGTGGCGTTTGATCGAAATGACCGTGCGGTCGGGGTTGGTGATCGCCTGGCGTTTCGCCGCCTCCCCGACGATGCGTTCGCCGTCTTTTTTGAAACCGACGACAGACGGCGTCGTCCGGCTGCCCTCCGCGTTCGGGATGACGACCGGCTCGCCGCCTTCCATCACAGCCACGCAAGAGTTCGTCGTACCCAAGTCGATGCCGATCACTTTACTCATGGATTCGTCTCCTCCTCGAAAACCCTCGATTCCGGTCTATGCGAACCCGGCGTCTATTGACTCACCTTGACCAGCGCAGGCCGGAGCACTTTACCGTGCATCCGGTAACCGCGGCGAACCTCTTCGACGACGACGCCCTCGCCGTGCTCCGCCGAATCGACCCTCATGATCGCCTCATGCAGCTCGGGATCGAACGGCCGACCGACCGTTTCGATCGGCTCCACGCCTTCTTCCCGCAGCAGTTGTTCGAGTTGGCGGAGAATCATATCGACTCCTTTGGCCAAGGCGTCGAAATCGCGGTTTTGACGGCTGGATGCGGCCGCCAGCTCGAAATGGTCGACGACCGGCAAAAGCTTTTCCACCAAACGGCGGGATGCGGATCGAACCCATTCCTCCCGCTCTTGAGCCGTGCGTTTGCGGTAGTTGTCGAAATCGGCCTGAAGACGCACGAACCGGTCGTACCATACCTCTGCTTCCTTGCGAAAACGCTCCGCGTCTTCTGCAGAGGATTCGGCCTGCTGAGACGCATCCACTTCCTCGACACCACCGTCACCGGCTTCCACCTCGTTCCGCTTATCCGCCGCGTTTTCTCCTTCGGAACGGGTCGATTTTTCCGGTACGGAGGCGGATTCGGTGTCGCCTGTCGCCTCGTCCGCCGTCGTGATTTCCATTTCAGCTTCCGGGCGGGATTCAGCCGTGCTTGCTTCGTTTTGTTCCTGCGAAACCACCTGCGGTGTCACCTCCTCCTCCATCAGGCGCCCAGCAAGGAGAAGCGGCGGGTGTCGCGGATTCCGTCGTCCGCGATCCGCCGCCCCGCTTACCGATACCACTGACTCAGCAGCCGGGCCATCTCCTCGCTGAACCGCTCCAGAAACGCGATGACTCTGCCGTATTCCATCCGCGTCGGTCCCAATACGCCGATCGCGCCGACGATTCGCCCGTCCACTGAATACGTCGCGGTGATCAGACTGCATTGATTGATCGCTTCGACGCTGTTTTCCTCGCCGATCCGGACCTGAATGCCTTCCGTCGACGGCGACATCAGGCGAATCAGTTCAGGCGTGCTCTCCAGAAGATCGAACACGCGCCGAACCTTTTCTACGTCTCGGAACTCCGGCTGGTTCAACATATGGGTCGTCCCGCTCAGATAGACGCGGTCGGCGTGGTCATTCTCCAACACGTCTTCAATCATCCTGCACAATTCTTCATACCGCGATACATAACGGGACAGCTCGGCGGCGATCTCGCTGTACAGCCTCGTCTTAAACCGGAAAAGCGGCACGCCGGTCAGCTTGGCGTTCAGGAAATTGACCGCTTTTTCGAGATCCGAGGCGGACATGTCTTCCGGAATGTCCACAAGCCGGTTTTCCACATGTCCCGTGTCGGTCACGATGACCGCGACCGCCTTCCGGTCGTTCAGCGGCACGATCTGCAAATGCCTCAGCGCCGCATGGAAAACTTCCGGCCCCAGCACGATCGCCGTGTAGTTCGTCAGCCTGGCCACGATCTGGGCCGCCTGCTGCATCGCGTCTTCCAGCCGGTTCAGCCGTTCGGCGAAGAACGCCTTCAGCTTCCGGACAACTTCATCGCTCAATTCCACGTGCTTCAACAAATGGTCGACATAATAACGGTACCCTTTCTGCGAAGGGATGCGTCCGGCCGACGTGTGCGGCTGCTCGAGATATCCGAGCTCTTCAAGATCCGACATTTCGTTGCGGATCGTCGCCGGACTGAATCCGACGGTGCCGCGCTTGGAAATCGTGCGAGAACCGACCGGCTCGGCCGAACGAATGTAGTCGTCGACGATGACGCCCAAAATCAGCTTCTGTCGTTCGGTCAGCATGGCTCGGGCCCCCCTCGTTCGAACAATCAGCCTCGCCGAGCGCCGGTCCCAACGACCCCTCCCGTCGTTAGCACTCGACAACGACGAGTGCTAAATTCACTTTACAAAATACCAGAAAAAAACGCCCGTTGTCAAGTCAGGACAGGCGTTTCATGACGGCGATTTCATCGCAGCAATGCCGTTTCGGGCAATGGACGCAGTCGGTCCAGACTTTCTCCGGAAAAATCTCTTTGGCGACGACTGTAAAACCAAGGCGTTCGAAAAACGCAACCTCGTACGTCAGCGCCATCACTTTCGGAATACCGCTGCGCCGCGCCTGATCCACCAACATCTCGACAATGCGTCGGCCGATGCCCTGCCCCTGAAAATGTTCCACGACTCCGAGCGAACGGATCTCCGCCAAGTCTTCGCCGAGCTTGCACAGCGAACCGCATCCGGCGAAAACCCCGTCGACCTCCGCCACCACGAACGAATCGACGGCGCGCAACAGCGCCTCTTTCGAACGCGGCAACATAATGCCCCGCTCGGCGTATGTCGCGATCAGCGCGTGAAGATGTTCGACGTCCGCCTCCGTCGCTTTGCGGCACGTCACCGTGGTCAACATGTCGGTCTCCTGCCTTTATTCCGTGCGATGCCCTCGAAAAGGATATGAATAAATATACAACATCTCGAATCCGGAAACAAGCCGTCGCGAAGCTGAAGATAAGCGGGAAAGCGTAACGAACGGGATTAAGATAGGACAAAAATCTTAAAAATTTTATATTCCAAAATTTTCAGCTCGTCCTTTATAATGAAAGGCAAAGGCGTTGTGTACAACCACTGGCGGGTGGCAAGGAGGTTGCCGCTTATGCAGCAGCAAATTTGGGACGCAGCAATTTTCCTACTCGTCTCCACGCTCGAATGGTTCGGTCTGTTCGTCCTCATTTTCGCCATGTTCAAGCTCCCGTTCAGTGGTTACTGGGGTCAGATCGCGGTAAATGCGTTTATGTTGTCGTTCGTGTCGTATACGGTGTTTATGGCGTTGGATTTGAGATTGTATGCGACAGCAATTCAAGGCGTCATTTTACTTTTGTGTTTGTGGCAAAATATTAGGATTCATCCTTTCTATGCGGCAATTATTTCAATGAATGGAATATTGGTCTACGCTTCGTTTCAGAGTTTGTTATTTGTGTTTTGGAAAAGTTTCATGGATACCCCGATAGAACCAGGCGAATGGGGAGCTTATCTTCTTCAGTTGACAACAACTATTGTTATTCTCGCAGTGGCACGAATTGTCCATGTAAAACGGATCGGTTTCACATTTGTGCCTGATACAGAGTTTATTGATGTGAAATGGAACAAGATTAATACAACATTATTCATATTAACTCTTTTTGCATATGCTGTAGAAATTGTTTCTCCTCTCCTCTTATTTACACAGGACTACATAAATGTTCTTCTTCTGTTCGTAATAACGGTATTTTCGTTAACGATTCTGCAACTTTGGATCATCAAAAAGGAATTCAACCAGCATGATGATTGAACGCGCAGCCGAACGCATCGCTCTCGCCATCAAACAGGCGAACGCCGAAGAGACCGCAAGTGTCGCCGTCATGAAATTTGCGCTTATTTTGCTGATCAACTTGGTTGTGGCAGTAGCGGGCGCGTTGGCGGTCGGAGCGGCGACAGGAAAATTTTGGGATACGTTTCTTTCGCTCGTCTGGTTCGCCGCGTTGCGCACGATAGGCGGTGGGTACCATTTTCACTCCAACTACCTCTGCATTGTGGCGACGATCGCCATCGTTGCGGTGCCTCCGCATGTGCGATTGCCGGAGTCGGTCGTTTTGGCGCTGACCGTGACTTCCGTCTGCCTTGCATGGTGGCTGGCTCCTTCTCATTTACGCGGCTACAACCGCATCTCGGAAAGCGTCTATCCGTGGCTTAGACTAATCGTAATCGCGTGGATCAGCATGAACTTGTGGCTACAATCTTCCGCATTTTCTCTTTTATCATTCATACATGTTCTATCCAATTTTGAATGGAAAGGAGGAAAAGGAGCATGATTCGTCAAACGGCTCGCCTCACTTCGTCGGTGTTGTCCGGAGTCGCCCAGTATTTTGTCAAAGCATCATCGTGGTTTTTGTATCGCCCCGAAATCCCGGAAGAGCTGAAGAAGTAAACTCCGGATCCTGACGAAACAGGCTGCCGATTCTCGTTTGTCGGCAGCCTGTTTCCGCTTCAACTGAACACCACCGTTTTATTTTCGAACACGATGATGCGGTCCTCTACATGCCACGACACCGCTCTCGCCAGTACGACGCGTTCGATCGTACGGCCGATTCTTTTCAAATCTTCGACGCTGTCGCGGTGGCTGACCCGCTGGACGTCCTGTTCGATGATCGGTCCGGCGTCGAGTTCCTCGGTGACGTAGTGTGCGGTGGCGCCGATCAGTTTTACACCGCGGTCGAACGCCTGCTTGTATGGATTGCCGCCGACGAACGCCGGTAGAAACGAGTGATGGATGTTGATGATCCGATTGCGGAAACGCTCGACGAACCGCGGCGAAAGAATCTGCATATACCTCGCCAGCACGACGGCGTCGATGTTGTCGCCGAGCAGCTCCAGCTGGCGCTCTTCCGCTTCCGCCTTGGTCTCCGGCGTCACGGGAATGTGATAAAACGGCAAGCCGAACGACTCCACGAGCCCCTGCAAGTCGGGATGGTTGCTGATGACCATCGCGATGTCGGCGTTTAAGTCGCCTGCCTTCCATTGCCATAGCAATTCCATCAAACAATGGTCTTCCTTCGAAACCATGATCGCAAGCCGTTTGCGACGGCCGGCGGACACAATCCGCCATTGCATCGAAAATTCCCGTGCGATCGGCTCAAAATCCTGCCGAAGCTGTTCCAGACGCTCCGACAGCCGTTCGAGATCGAATTCGATGCGTATAAAAAACATTCCCCCTCTCGGATCGACCGTATACTGGTCCGACTGGACGATATTCGCCCCTTGCCTCGCCAGAAAGCCGGACACCGCCGCAACGATGCCCGGCCTGTCCGGACACGAGATCAACATCCTCGCCTGGTCGTCGCGACGCCCCGAAGCGCCGCGCCCCCGATAATGCAACATGACGCTGTCGATACCCCTTCCTCCGTCCTGCAGTCCCTCGACCGATCGGTTTGATTTATACGGCCGCCTTCAGCCATTCACGGCCGGCGAAAAATGCCGTCAGCCTGTGATTGATCTGTTCTTCCGTCAAATCGGAAAACAACCCGTGTTCCACGACGAGGTCGTACAACCGTTCCATCGGCTCGCGGGCGTCGGTCTTTTTCGATTTTGCCCCGTTTTTCAGCGTTTCCCACGTTTCCAGCACATAACGCCGCGGATGGATATCCATTTTTTCAAAAAAATGATGTAGTCGTTCAACATCTTCAATAAACCCCGCCCCGAACCTTTCCGCCGGATTGCCGCGCAAAAGCGCGATTTCCACCTCATACATCGGGCGGAGAGCGTTTTTGTCCTTGCCGATCCAGGGTGTTTCCAGAATAAACGGCAAATTCCTCAGCTTCTCGTGGTCGACGACGCGTTTGATCGCCTCAAACCCGATCCAGCCCGAGCCGAGCGGCGCGTGCCGATCCTTCGCGGAGCCGACCGGGTTTTTGCTGTCGTTCAGATGGACGACCGTCAGCCGGTCGAGGCCGATAATCCGGTCGAACCGCTCCAAAACGCCGTCGAGATCACGGACGATGTCGTAGCCGGCGTCGTGGACGTGACAAGTATCGAAACAGACGGTCAACCGGTCGTTCTGCCTGACGGCGTCGATCATCCGCGCCAGCTCCTCGAACGTGCGGCCGAGTTCCGAGCCTTTGCCGGCCATCGTCTCCAGAGCGATGCAGACGTCGGTGTCGCTCGTGCCGTCCAGCACTTCGTTCAGCCCTTCGGCGATCCGGGCCAACCCGTACTCCGGATCTTTGTCGGTATAAGAACCGGGATGAAGCACGATCTGCTTCACGCCGAGGTACGCCGTACGGCGAATTTCGTCTTGCAGGAACCGGACGGCAAGTTCAAACGTGTCGCGCTTATAGGATCCCAAATTAATAATGTACGGCGCATGTACGACGATTTCCCCGATACCGTGCTCCCGCATGAGCCGAAGCCCTTCTTCGACGTACTGCTCTTCCATCGGTTTGCGCTTCGTATTTTGGGGAGCGCCGGTATAAATCATGAACGTGCTTGATCCGTAAGATATCGCCTCTTCCGCGGCGTTCAAAAGACCTCGTTCGGAAAACGACACGTGAGATCCGATTTTCAGCTTGTCCATTCATCTCAACCTTTCCGTCCGGATTCCTGTTTTCTGACCCAGGCCCGTAACCGCTCGTCCAAAAGACCAAGATGCTTCAATTCGTACACGTAAGCGGCGGCTTCCGACTCTCCGCCCACCGCGATCCAATCCGGCCGACCGGGGAGCAACGGCTTTTTTCCCAACATGTACGCCGGCACATGGGGATTGACGGAACGCGCATCATTCCAGAGTTTTTTCAAAACTCGATCGTCGGCGCCGCGCAAATAGCTTGCCATAAACCAACCAAAAGCCCAGTAAGTCGAATACTCGTCGTATTGATCGAGCAAATCGGCAGCTTCTTCGAGCCGCTTCAAGGCGAAATACAGGTGAAGCAGCCGATAACGGGCGCCTTGGTTGTCGTTCGGATTGAGATGAAGCAAGTCCCGGTAATGCCAGATCGCTTCCTCGTATCTGCCGAGTTCCTCGCAGGTGAACGCATAGCCGAACTTGGACCGCATGTACGGCCGGGTACGGATATATCCCCAGAAATGACCTTTGTACTTGCGAAAGAGATCGGGGCCGAGATCGCGTTCGCCCGCCTCGATGCCCAATCGGTAAAAGGCGAGCGCCTCTTCTTTCGTCGGGGCTTCTTCCGCCAAAATGTTGTAAGCGTCGGGGCTGTCCGGATACAAGCGAAGCGCCTGCCGGGCGAGCCGGACTCGCCTGGCGGACGAAGATTCGTCCATGGCGTCGTACAACAACTCCTGCGCCTGATCGCGCGGCGTCTTCCCTTCCGGCCAGTCGTCATGCTCCAACGCATCGGCAGCCCGAGCGACCCCTGATTCCTCGAGAACACCGGCTAGGCGAAACATCGTTTTCTCCGTTCCATTCAAGAAAGAAAACGGTGTCGACGATCGAACGAACGTCATGCCGTTGCCGATGCCCGGCGGCGCCGGACCGTCCGGCTTCTGCGGCCACTCCGGCGGTTCGACGTTGCGGTCGAACAACGTGTCGACGATGCGGGTGAAGATACGGGAAACCGCCGATGCCGCCACGCCGTGTTTGTCGGCGATTTCCTTCTGCGTTGCATATTTTTCTTCACGGAGCTGGCCGAATAAATATTCCAGCGCAGCCACATAAATTTCCGGCTTGCGGACGTCCGGCGCGGTCGCCGATGAGTATAACCGCCAGCACATCAGGACATCCCACACGTCGCGAAAGTCTTCATCCTCACCGACGATCCATACGAACCGTTCCGCAATCCGGCGATACTGCGGACCGGTCCAGAACCGGTCGTCCCGGACGACGCTCAGCACGGCCGTTCGGCTTTCCGCCCGTTCATCGCGCACTCTCTCATCAACTAGACGGACGACGCGGCTTGCCTCGTCGAGCGGGAGACAACAATGCTTGTATTTTTTTCCGCTGCCGCACGGGCACGGGTCGTTCCGCCCGATTTTGCGCATGCCGACGGCACCTCGCGTTGGTGTTTGTTTCATCATTATAGCACAAAATTTCTTGTGCAAGCCCCCCGAGAGCCTCAAGCTTCGTCAAAAACGAAACGCTGCATCCACACCGCTAGCCCTCCGGGATCATCCGTAATGATGCCGCTCACCCCCATCCGGATCAATCTCCGCCATTCTACCGGACGGTTCGCCGTATACGGATATACTTCGTAGCCCGACGCCCGCATCTCCGCCGCGTCTTCCGCCGTCAGCCAGACATGGTCCGGATGAAACGAGCGGACGTCGCCGTCCATACAGGCCGCCAAAATCATATGCGTCACCGGCCGTACGGCATACAGCAGACCGACGTCCGTCTCCGGGCGCAGACGTTTCAGCCGGCACAGCAGCCGATGATCGAAAGACGACACGATGACGTCGTGAACGCCCGCCCATTCATCCAGACATGCGGCCAGCGCCCGTTCCATCTCTCCGCCGTAGGACTGTTTCGCTTCAACGTCGATCAGAACGCCCGGGGAAACCGTCTCGAACACTTCCTCCAACAGCGGGATGCGTTCGCCGCGAAACCGCCCGTCGAACCACGATCCCGCATCGAAGCGCTTCAGTTCCGCGACGGTCATCGCCCGGACGAAGCCGCTGCCGTCCGTCGTCCGGTCGAGGGTCGGATCGTGAATCACGACCGGACGGCCGTCGCGAGAAAGATGGACGTAGAGTTCAATGCCGTCGGCTCCCGCGGCAAGCGCCGCGCGGAACGAGGCCAGCGTGTTTTCGGGAGCAAGCCGCGGCGCTCCGCGATGGCCGATGATTCGAACCGGAAACCGGCGCATCCCATCATCACCCTAAGGTCGCACATCGGTGCGGACGTATCTATCGATTCGGCCAACTTGGTCGCATTCGGCTCACCGGATTGTATGCGCGAACCGGGATGATCGTGCGCGTCCGAATCGTCGGACCGCCTATGACCGGAATCCGGAATCCGCGGAGCGGGAAAGCTGAGGATGATGACAGAATAGCGGTGAGCGGTGAATCGCATGGGAGGAAACTCTCGCGCCGTGACCGCCATCCTTGAACGTTTGCAAAATAAATACTGATCTCACGGCTTTGGTAGACCAACGAGCGACTGAAATCCCTTGCCGCAGCCGGCGCCAATCGGCCGCGCCCACATCCGCAATCACGAAATCAGGTTGCGCCGGCTGCGTTCCGTTTCTCACTCTGTTCCTTCCTTCGATAATAGTATGAAAAGTCCGTAAAAATCACATCGAAGAGATGACGATGATCCTGCAATGTTTCGGAATGCCCCAAAAACAGATACCCTCCAGGATTCAGCGTTTTATACAGTCGATCGGCGATTTCGGCGATGGCATCCCGATCGAAATAAATCAGCACGTTACGACAAAAAACGATGTCCGCTTTTCCGATCCGCTCATATTCGCGCCGGTCGCCGAGTAAATTCAGATATGTAAACCGGACGCGCTCCGCGATGAAAGGTTTGACTTGAAAACCATCTCCTTTTTCATCAAAATATTTCTTCTTTATTTCCCACGGCGTCCGCCGAAAACTGAGGGAATTTTTCGGATACCATCCGGTCTCGGCCGTTCGCAACGCTTTTTTGTTGATGTCGGAGGCGACGATTTCAACCCGCTCCAACGGGACGGCTCCCGAGTCCGCGATCAACATGGCCAACGTATATGGCTCTTCGCCGGTGGAACAGGCCGCACTCCAGATGCGGATTTTGCCGTTCCGGTCGTGCGGCCATTTTTTTAAAACTTCAACAAAATCCCTCAGCTGGTTTTCTTCTCGGAAAAAATATGTCTCGTTCAACGTAATCCGTTCGATCAGATGGTCCCATTCTTCGGGATGGTTTTTCAGGCGTTCAAGATATGTCCATAATGAAACTCCCAGTTCTCTGATCCGATCCGATATTTTGCTTTGCAAGGAATCCAGCTGATCCCCGTACCGGATTCCGCAATACGAATAGATTTGGTTTTCCAACATTTTTAACGCCGTTCGATCAAAACTCATCCCAATTTTCCTCCGGGACCTCCCGACCGTCATCCGATCGCATTCTCCAACAAATTCCGGGTCGACTCATGATGCGTGGAAATTTCGCGTAACGCCGAAGTCATACGCTTTGCGTGGTCCCCGAACGCCCCCGATGAAATCTCGACATTTGCCGTTGCATCCCCGAAGTTTTCCAACTCCTTTTCCTGAGTTTCAAACATGGACTTCATCTCCATCACCATTTCATTCATCTGAAGAGCAGAGTATTCGATGTTCCGGGCTTTCTGGGTCTGTTCGCTCGCGCCCGCCGTAATCTGGCGCACCTGTTCCCGCGCGTTCGCCACCCCTTTAACGATCTCTTCCACCCCGGCCGCCTGCTCCTTCGTCGCCTGCGTCACCATCGCCACCTGCCGGGTGACGTTTTCCACCGCGCGTACGATGTTCTGCCCC
>MOXJ01000047.1 GCA_002507565.1 Candidatus Reconcilbacillus cellulovorans | reverse complement strand
TCTCAAAATATGATAATTCCATGCGTCATCCAGATCGCTCCACGAAAGCACAAAACCTTCGTCCCGCGTTTCGATCTCCAAACGCAATGTTTCCGTCCGCTCAAAGCCTTTCGTCACGTAAAACGTTTTCAGAACCACATCGGAAGGCGGCCTCACTTCGCCCCCCGGTTTTGCCCGAAAACCGAGCTTGACGGATTGGCCGGGGCCGATCACCGCGTTATAACCGGCATTCCGGACGACATAACGGCCGGCGTCTCTCCCGACGATGTCCGCCGTCCAAAACCGCTCGATGTCGCGATCGTACCCGAATTCCAGCGTCCAATCTTCAAGCGGACGATTCGCAAGATTCGTCACCGTCATCTCGCCGTTCAACGCCTCGCCCCAATCCGACGTCACGCGAACGTCGACGCGGTATTCGGAAGGCTTCGCCGTCTTTTCGCGCGTCGCCGGACGTACGAACGTCGGCGGCCGCTCGACGCGGCCCGGAGCGCCGGAAAAGCC
Organism: Candidatus Reconcilbacillus cellulovorans; assembly: GCA_002507565.1. Taxonomy (GTDB): domain Bacteria; phylum Bacillota; class Bacilli; order Paenibacillales; family Reconciliibacillaceae; genus Reconciliibacillus; species Reconciliibacillus cellulovorans. The sequence goes on along the minus strand of MOXJ01000047.1, from coordinate 14,804 downwards.
GATCTCCACATACCCTCCCGGCCGGATGTCCGCGTTGTATCCGCGATTGCGGATGATGTACCGGCCGTTTTCCTTTCGGACCACGTCGGCGTTCCAAAACGAAGAAAGGTCGCGGTCGAAATCGAACGCCAGCGACCAGTTTTCGATCGGAACCGTACCCGTATTGAAAAGGAGAATCTGCCCCGTGAATCCTTTTCCCCAATCATTCGTGATCAGCATGGCTGCAAATACGGAAAACGTGACAAACCCTCTGAACCTTGCTTTTGACATCATAAACCTCCGTTTCGATGAAGTTTTTTCCTTCTCTTTCACGCGTCGATTCTAAACCAAAAACCGGCGAATGTCAAGCACCAGCGGTCATTCAGGTGTCGTCGTTCTGTGATATTGTCAGGGTGTAATCGTTCCGAGAAAATGGCAGTATGGAGAAGGAGAGAATCACCTTGACGAAGAACGAACTTAAACGCGTGATGGTCCTTGAACCATGGATCGACGGCCGCCTCACGGAACAGGAGGTTGCGCGCACGCTCGGCCTCAGCGTCCGGCAAGCGTATCGGCTCAAGGCCAAATATCGTCACGGAGGTGCTCCAGCCATCGCTCATGGGAATCGGGGTCGAAAGCCCGTTCATACCTTGGCCGACTCGCTCAAACAACGCGTGATGTCCCTGTACCGGGATCGCTACTCCGGAAGCAATGCCACCCACTTTGCCGAGCTGTTGGCCGAACACGAGAACATCCGCCTTAGCGTCTCTTCGGTCCGCCGCATTTTGCTAGAAGGCGGCCTTCGTCCCGCGCGGCTGCGCCGTCGTCCGAAGGCTCACCGACTCCGGCCTCGCAAACCTCAGGCGGGCATGCTGTGGCAGATTGATGCTTCCCCCTTCGCCTGGCTGGAGGATCGCGGCCCTGAGCTTACCCTGCACGGCATCATCGATGACGCCACCGGAGAAGTCATCGCGGCAACTTTTCGCCCAACCGAAACCCTGGAAGGCTACGTCGCCGTCATGATCGAAGGGCTGCGCCGCAAAGGAGTGCCGCTTGCGCTCTACAGCGATCGTCACTCCATTTTTTGCCCGCCCCAGGGCAAACTCACCCTGGAGCAGGAACTGGCCGGTCAGCCGCAGGCGCTTTCCACCTTTGGATAGGCCCTCGCCGATCTGGGCATTACCCATATCGAGGCGCTGTCTCCTCAGGCCAAAGGACGGATCGAACGGCTCTGGCAAACCTTTCAGGATCGCCTGGTCATCGAACTTCGGCTGCGCAACGTCTGCACGATGGAGGAAGCCAATCGCGCGTTGCCGGAGTTGATTGAAAAGCACAACCGACGGTTTGCTGTTGCGCCCAAGGAGGCGGAATCGACCTACCGACCGCTGCCCGAAACGACTTTGGAGCACCTCTTCACGCGTCGGGTCTACCGTCGCATCAGCGGCGGGCAGACGTTCTCCTGGAAAGGGAAATGCTACATGCCCAAACCCGGCCCCGGTGTACCGCGCTGGGAAGCGAAGGCCGTCATCGAAGTACGTGTCGGCATGGATGGACAAGTGTGGCTGTGGGATCAAGGGCGGGCCTGGCCTTGTGTGGAGACACAAGCCACCCCGACCCCGGCGCCCACAACGGCCAAACCAGAAGCGGCGCCTGCGTCCCCGCGCAAGCCCGCTGCCAACTATCCCTGGAGAAAACCCTTCTCCAGCAAGCCGTTATAGCGTAGCACGGCATCCGGCTCGTCTGCAAGAAGCGGCGGCGGCATCAGCTCTTATCCCTGACATGTTCATTGAACAGTTAACCTGACATATTCACAGACGCTTGACACTGCGTTCCGGGACCCGGCGACAGCCCCGACGCCCCTTCCGGAACGACCGCAGCGACGCCGACGTTCTCCTCACCCCGGCCGGTGTACCAGCCGGCGGTAACCGAGCGGCGACAGCCCCGTCCACCGCTTGAACTGCTTGCTGAAATGCGTCGGATCGCGATATCCGAGCCGGCGCGAAATGTCCTCGACGGAAAGCGCGGGATCCGTTAACCACAGCTTGGCCTGCCGCACGACCAGCCCGGTCAAGTAGCCGCGCGGGGATACGCCGTAGACGCGCCGGAACACGCGTGTGCAATACGCCGGGCTGTAGCCGAGCCTCCCGGCGATCGCGGCGATGCAGGTGCGCACCGGGTCGGACGATTCGGACACCGCACGACGCCGCAATTCGTCTTCCAGCGTACGAGCAAGCGCCAGAACGTGCTCCGGCTCGCGACGGACGGGCGCCGTTTCCGGCCGCGCCGACAGCGCCCATTCGCCGACGGCCGCGAACAGCCGCATCGCGCGCGCGAGAAGGGCGATCCTCGGCCCGCCGCCGTCATGCGGAGCGGCCGTCGAATCCGCTTCCTCGACGACGGCCGCCATGTAGTCCGAAAGCGCCGAGCGAAGCGCGCGCATCGGCGCCGTTTCCGCAGTCGCGGCGTCGCCGTTTGCGGGCCAGATGATTTGCTCCACGCCGAGCAGGGCGCTCCGGAAGGCGGGATCGTCCACATCGAAGTGCAGCGCGAAATAAATGAGCGTTCCGCCCGCGGCCGAACCTTCGCTGGCGTGGACGACGCCGGGCCGCACGAACACGATGTCGCCTTCAGACTGAAGGATCGGTCTGCCGTCGACGACGAACCGCTGCCTGCCTTCGAGGACGAGATTGAATTCGAACAGCGGATGGGTATGAGGCGGATAACGCCAGAAGCGGTCGACCGCCCGCCGGTGGGCGGCGACGACGCGAAACGCGGCCTGAACGTCGGGAGCCATTCGGTTGTCGAGGCTGTTTTCCAACCCGGAGGGAACGGAGTGCCGCATGCCCGCGTGCCTCCTTTGCGCAGTCGTCCGTGCAGTCGCCCGTACAGTCGCCCGCGCAATCGTCCGCGCACCTGTCCGCGCAGCAAAACCGAAACGGACGGCAAAAAACGAAGGACGGCAAAAAAACGAAAAGAACCCTCGCTACGCAAGGGTTCCCGCATGACCTGTGCTGGGGTCGAACCAGCGACCTCCACCCTGTCAAGATGGCGCTCTCCCGACTGAGCTAACAGGTCCTTTGCTGACTTACTCACAGCGGTTCTTATTATAACAGCGGCCGCAGCGGTTGTCAATCGATTTTTTCGGCCCGACGTTCCTGCAATCTCATCCAGACCTGCCGATTCAACAAAAACGCGCGAAGCGTCTGGATTTGCTTCTGCGGCAATTCGAGAAAACGCCCGCCGTGAAAACGTCCGTCGTTTTCTTCGCGACCGTGAAGCACCATGACGGGCACGGGGGGAAACTGTTCGATCGGCAGGCGGACGGTCGCGATCGTGCCGGCGTCCAGCAGCCGTTGACCGCACCTGAACCCGATACCGCCGAGGCTGATATTTTCCACGACGATCGGTTCGGGGTTGTCCAGCAGGTGAACGCCGCGCCGTTCGACGATCTGCAGCAGCTCTCCCTGCGCTCCCCACGGAACGCGCACGTGCTGACGGCGCTGCAGAAGACCGGGCTGCCAGTCGGGCGGCACCAGGACGATCAACACGCCGTGGCTCTTGCCGACGACGGACGTTTCAAACGTAACCAACCCTCCCCTCGCGTAAATAACAGCCTTGACTTTTTCGCCTAAAGAAAAATTCTTCCATGAGGTGATTTCGATCTCCAAAATATCGCCGTCGAGATACGAAATTTTCCCCGTCGACACGAAAGAGCTGTTTTCGACCACGACGCTTTTGCCGAGCATCTCCTTGACCATACTGCCGTCCATGTCCCCGCCCCCGTTCTTTCGGCGCTTTTACGATCTCATTTACAAATATCGGTTGCGGGCAGGAAAAATTTGAGCGGCCGTCTGCGGCCGCTCTACGGTCTTCCGCATGGATTTAACGCCAATTGAAAGCTTTCTGGAAAACGTGCGCGAAGGGGCGGGCGCCGACATCTTGTCCGGTTCGGTTGCGCCGCGACGCCAGCTCGAGAATGCCGAGCAGCGTTTGGGCGGCCCCCCAGCCGAGCATGCTGCTTGCGAGCGTCCGGTTGCGCATCCAGCAAAGGGCGCCCGCGGCCGCCGCGGCCAAACCGAACAGGGCGGAGATCGTTCCTTTGCGCATGCGAAGCCGCATGCCCGTTCACTCCTTTCGGAACCTTCGCCGGTGCCGGGACTTCGGCATATAGGATGCCGCGCAACCGCCCCGGCCATGCAAGGACGGTTTTGGGGCGGCCGTCGGGCCTTAACGTCACTCGACGATCAGTTTCGCCTTCATGTTGACGTGCCCCGTGCCGCACGGGATGTTGCAAATCAGGTCGTACGTACCGGGTGCATCGAATTTGAATTCCGCCATCGTCTGCGTGCCGCCGAGTTTCAGGTCGGTGCCGACGACTTCCACGCCGTGATTGCCTTGAGCGTTGACGAGGCGAAACTTGTAGGACTGCCCCGCCTTGACCCGGTATTCGGGCTTGTCAAACTGGAAATTTGAAGCGGTAATCGTGACGACGTTCGGATCGGCCGCGACAGCCTCCTCTTGTTTCTTCTTCTCGTATTGGTCGACAAGTTGAACGCCCATCACGACGAGGCCGACGACGCTCGCAACGACGAACCATGCGAATAACGACCACTTGTACATGCCGATCCTCCCGTTTTCGCAAGTGTTGCTTCAACGTAACCTTCAAGACGTCTGCAGGTTCGATTGGGAAGCCCTCAACCGTTCGATGCCTTGCGGTGTAATCTTCGCTGCAAAAAACTTTCCTTTCTTCCGCATGCGGATCCACCCTTGATCCGCCAAATATTCAAGGGCGAAAAACTTTTCCGGGTTGATGGTGATCAGATTGTCGGGAATAAGGGCCTGTTTCCCCTTTTCGCTTAAAAAAAACTGATACAGTTCCTGCAAAAGTCCGAGTCGGATGCTTTCGCGATTCGTGCGCACGCTCGTTCCCTCCCTTTTCCGGACGCCCGCCGTCTTCTTTCCGAATTAGTGTACCATAACGGCGGAAATTTGTGCGAAACGATTTTTGAAAATTTTTCGTCATTTTTTGAACCGGCTGCCCGCGCAACTCTTTCGACAAAATCGAGTATAACCTAACGAAGATCTTGCAAAACGGAACCGAAAACGAGGGATGGATCGTGAAGCGACGGTCGACGTGGGGGATCGTCCTGAGCGCGCTGCTTCTGGCCGGTTCGGGCGTCGCGTGGGCGGACGCGGTCGTGCGGGTGCATCTGAACGGGACGACGCTTGAGTTCGACGGTGCGGACGTGCGCTTGACGCCGGACGGCGTCATGGTTCCGCTCAGGCGGATCTCGGAAGCGCTAGGTGCGCTCGTCGTCTGGGACGGGGACAATACGACCGCCAACCTGTACAAACCGAACGTTCACCTGCTCGTCGCCGAGGACGTCTCGCGGGAAGGCGACGGGTACGTGATCCGCCGCCCGTTCGGCCGCATCGAAAGCGGACTGCAGAAAAAATTTTCGGTTCTCGTCCAGGTGGACAACCTGAAGACGAATCTCGAATCGTTCCGCGTCCGCGTCGTCGATCCGAAGGGCGAAACGGTCGGCGATTCGCCCGATTTGTCCGCCGCCGGCGTCAAGGACAATTTCTGGGTCCGTTCCGATTTCCAAATTTCGTTTAACCGTAAAGGAGAATACCGGGTGCAGTTTTTGGCCAAATTACCCGGCGGATCGTATGCGACGCTGTCAGAAAAGGCGATCGTTGCGGAATGAACGGGAGGGACTCCCGTGCGCTGGGAAGAAGACCAAGACGTTTTTCTGATGAGAGATGAAAACGGCGTCGAGCGGCGTATGGCGGTCGCCGCTACCTTCGAGGCCGAGGGACGGACGTATGCGCTGCTGCTCGATCTGGCCGATCCCGAAGCCGACGGCGTCCTGTGCCGGTTGGAAGCCGCCGGCGGAAGTTTTCGTCCGGTCGCCATCGAGGACGAAGAGGAGTGGCGGCGAGTCGAATCGGCATATGAACGCCTGCATTTCCCGCAAACCGGGGGCCGTGCGTAACGGCCCCGGTTATCATTTATGGTTGTAATGAAAAACGCGTCCGTTAAACAAGCGCAGTTCCGCCTTCCACGTTTTCGCTAGATATTTGCAAAATTCATTAGCTTTTGCCTTATCGCCGTGCGTACAGTCGTCGTGCAGCGTCACCTGAACATGCCGCCGGACGGCGCCGTCGACTTCGCGGTTGCCGACGCCGAACAGAATGTATCGATAAAGCTCGTTGTTGCCTTTCAAATAAAACCATCGCCCCTTGCCTTCCTCCGGTTCCACGATCGTATAAGGGAAAGCAGCGGCGGCATAATTCCATCCGAGCTGTTGGCCGGTCCGCTCCAGCTGCTCGCGGTAGTGCAGCAACTGATTTTTCAGTTCTTCCAGCGTGACGCCCTGCACGGCGGATTCCTCGACGAACGTGATGAAGGCGCTCTGACTCATACGGCAGCCCCCGTCTTCCGCACAAAGTAAATTCGTTCGTTCCTTCCCCATCATATCAAGCGATCGGTTTTTGTTCAACCAACACCTTGACCGTGCGAAGCGTCGGGTCCTCAGGGCCCTTAACCGGCAGTCCCACGTCGAGATGTTCAAGAATAAAACGGATGTTGTCTTCGGAAATGACTTCTCCCGGCAGCAAAATCGGGATGCCAGGCGGATAAATGTAGATGAATTCTGCGATGATGCGGTCGGCGGATTCCGTAAACGGGACAGTTTCGGTATCCGCATAAAACGCGATGCGCGGCGGCAGCGCGAGTTCGGGAATGTCGGGAATGCGGACGACAAGTTCCCGAGACTGCCGCGTTCGGTAAAATTCGCGCGACATCGCTTCGAACGCCTCGACGAGCGCACCGACGGTCGTTTCGTCGTCGCCCGGCGTCACAAGGCACAGAACGTTGTACAGATCGCTCAACTCGACCTCGATGCGGAAACGGTCGCGGAGCCAGTTTTCCGCTTCGTATCCCGTGATGCCGAGATGACGAACATGGACGGTCAGCTTGGTCGGATCGAACGCAAAAGCGGCTTCCGCGTCGAGAATGTCCTCGCCGAAACAATACAGCCCTGGAATTCGGTTGATGCGGCGTCGTGCGTCTTCGGCAAGTCGGATCGCTTTCTCGGCAAGCGACCGGCCGTTCGTGGCGAGCTGTCGTCGCGCGCAGTCCAGCGAGGCGAGTAAAAGATAAGACGTCGACGTCGTGGTCAGCATGCTGAACACCGTCTGGACGCGTTTCGGATCGACCCGGCGTCCCTTGACGTTCAGAACGGAACTCTGCGTCAACGAACCGCCCAACTTGTGCACGCTCGTCGCCGCCATATCCGCGCCGGCTTGCATCGCCGACGGTGGAAGGCTATCATGAAAATGCAAAAGCGCGCCGTGCGCCTCGTCGACAAGCACGGGGACGTCGCGACGGTGCGCCAGCTCGACGATTTCGACGAGATCGGCGCACACGCCGAAATAGGTCGGGTTGATCAGAAACACCGCCTTGGCGTCGGGATGCATGTCCAGCGCCTTGCGGACCGCGTGGGGTGTCACGCCGTGGTCGATGCCGAGCCGCCGGTCGCGGACGGGTTGCAGGAAGATCGGCTTGGCTCCCGCGAAGATGATTGCGGCCAGCACCGACTTGTGAACATTGCGCGGGAGAATGATCTTGTCGCCCTCGCCGCAAACCGACAAGATCATCGTCATGATCGCCCCGCTCGTTCCCTGTACGGAGAAAAAGCTGTAATCCGCACCGAACGCCTCGGCCGCCAGCTTTTGCGCCTCTGCGATGACGCCGGCGGGCTGGTGAAGGTCGTCCAGCGGGGCGATGTTGATCAAGTCGATCGACAGCGCGTTGTCGCCGATGAACCGGCGGAACGCCTCGTCCATGCCGGCGCCTTTTTTGTGTCCGGGAATATGGAATTGAAGCGGGTTTTTCGCCGCGTGTTCCAGTAAAGCCGAAAAAAGCGGCGTGCGGTTTTGGTCCATGCGGGGGTCCCTTCTTTCCGTCAGACGTGCAAACAGCGTTAAACAGTATATCAAATCGGTGCGCAGATGCAAAAGAATCGCCGCAAGCGGAGGAGAAGACGGATGAAGAAGCCGCTCGTGCTGATCGTGTTTATCGTATTTCTGGTGTTCGTCGGGTTCGGCATCGTCATCCCCGTCATGCCCGACATGGTGAATTCGCCCTCGCATTTGTCCTGGATGCTGGCGATCTATTCGTTGATTTCCTTTCTGGTGTCGCCGGCTTGGGGAGCGCTGTCGGACCGGATCGGCCGACGGCCGGTGTTGATGATCGGGCTTGCCGGGTTTGCGTTCAGTTTTCTGTTGTTCGGTTTGGCCGGAGACCGGCTGTGGCAGATGTACCTGTCGCGCATATTGGGCGGGCTTTTTTCCGGAGCGACGACTTCATGCGCGGTCGCCTATGTCGCCGACGTGTCGCCCGAATACCACCGAACACGGAACATGGGGCTCGTCGGGATGGCAATCGGGCTCGGATTTGTGTTCGGACCGGCGATCGGCGGCGGGCTAAGCGTATTCGGCGTCGAAGTGCCGTTTTATACGGCGGCGGGGTTGACGGCGGCAACGCTGGCGTTGGCCTGGAGGCAATTGCCGGAATCGTTGGAGCGGAGCCGGCTCGAACAGATGCCGGAACGGACGTCGCGCTGGGCGGCATTTCGTGGGCCAGTGCGGATGCTGTATGCTCTGTCGTTCGTCGTGTCGTTTTCGATGGCCGGATTGGAGGCGACGCTGTTTTATTTCCTGGAAAACCGGATTCGGGCGGGCAGTTTTGAAATCGGAATCGTTTTGACGGTAAGCGGATTGGTGGGAGCGTTCGTGCAGGGCGGCGTCGTCCGAAAATGGATTCGGCACGGTGACGAATGGCGTGCGATTGCGGTGGGACTCGTGCTATCGGCGGCAGGTTTTTGGCTTTTGCTGGAAACCGGCAGTTTGGCGACCGCGGTGCTTTTCACCTGCGTGTTCGGCATCGGCAACGCGCTCGTCCGGCCGTGCGTTATGTCGCTTATTACGCTGAAAAGCAAGGCGGGACAAGGAACGGCAACAGGACTGAACGCTTCGATGGACAGTCTGGGAAGGATCGTCGGCCCTCTCGTCGGCGGCTACTTGTACGTGCGGCACGCCGATTTGCCTTATGCGCTGACGGGAATTGTCAATCTGCTGTCGCTTGGGCTCGTGTTCGGATTCCTTTACATGGACCGCATGGCCGGCCGCAAGGCCGCCTGATCAACCGCGAAAAATCGCTCAGAGCCCGATTACAGTTTTACGGCGAAAGTTGCCTCTCGTTCATCCATTCGCGGATGCGCGGCTTCAAATGGTCGCGGAGAAGGGCGATCAGCTCTTCACGAGAAACGTTCCGGGCTCGAGCGATTTCTTCCAGTGATCGCCCGTCTTTCAGCTCGGTAAGCAACTCGCGTTTCGTCATCCCGAGCCGCTCAGCGACGGCCTGCAAGTCGGGTCGAAACGGCGAGCGGCACGACGTTGCGCGGAACGACAAAAATCGGTCGATTCCCTGTTCGGCGCTGCGCCGGATTTCATCTGCACGCGATCGGTCAAGTCCGTCGGCCACGGCGAGCTCGATACGGCGAAGCCTGCCCTCCAGCAGCCGTTGCCGCAGTTCCTGCGCGCCGATTCCCCGGGATTCGGCGATCTCGCGCGGGCTGAAGCCCTTCGCCAGAAGGCGTCGGAATTCGTCCCGCGCCAGCCCTACGGCGGCCGCGCATTCGTCGATCAACGTATCGCCGGGAAACGCCCGCACGTTCGAGTAGCGGCGCCGTTCGATCCTATGGGATGCGCGGTCCTCGGAAAGCCCGAAATCCCGTCCGGCAAACCAAACGCTGCTGTTCAGCAAGAATGATAGCGACAGCTTCGTGATGCGGCAGGCGTGCCGGTGCAGGTCCACTTCCAGCTTCCCCCTTCGGCGCCGTTTGATTGCGTTTTCATTATACCCTGAAAAAATGTTTGCTGCATTAAGCGAAGTTTAAAAATCTGTGACGATTGTATTGCAGCAAAGCTGATTCGCCGATAAACATCTTGAGAGACAGGAAGGAAAGGAGTGCCGATGATGAAGCATGTTAGGCGAAAATCGTGGGCGGTCGCGACGCTCTGCGCCTGCGCCTTCGCTTCGGGTGTAGCGGTCGGCGCCGCGGGCGGGGAGCAAGTACGGCTCGTCGAAGCATATTTGCGGCCGGATTTTCGCGTGACCCTGGACGGCAAACCGGTTCGGCTCGACCGGCCGATCCTGATTTACGAAGGATTCAGTTATTTGCCGCTTCGGGCCGTCGGCGATCTGGTCGGCGTTTCGGTCGCATGGGACGAATCGTCCGCAACGATCCGGCTCGCACGTCCCCGTCCATCGCCGTCGACGGCGCCCGCGCCTACGCCGACGATTCCGACTCCGCCGCCCTTGCCGACGCCGAGCGGTTCGCCGACACCGACGCCGTATGCGCCGCCCGACCTGCGGCCGCTGAATGAGCTGTGGGCCGAAACGCCGTCGGAAATCACGCTTCGCCAGACCGTCAAATACGAAATCCAGTACCGCGGCCGGACGACGCCGTGGTTCGGCATTGTCGACCGGAACGTGATCTATATCCGGCTCGACGACGTGCTGGCGGCGGGCATCGACGTGTCCGGCCTGAAAATTTCCCGTGAAGTCCGCACGAACACTTACTACGTTTCCATGGAAATGCTCAAACACCGCTTCACGGAACAGCCGCTGTTTCGTCTCGTTCAGGGCCGTCTGATCGTCGGCGAAACCGACGACGCCAAGCGGCGCGTCCTGGAAACCGCCTTGTCGGCTCCCGGCCAGGTCGTGCACGAGGTAAGAAAAACCGGCGACAACGCGTATCTGCTTCTGGTGGAATACGTCAACGCCCCGGACGACTCCCGCTGGTACGGATACCGCATTGTGCTGGTGCGCGATTATTCGGGCAATTGGTATGTCGGTTCGACCAGTTCGGAGCGGTACGCCTTGCCGAGCCCGACTCCGCGGTGAGCCGACCGTGTTCGACGGCGTTTGACAAGGACGCGCCGCCTGTCTCCCCCATCCCAAGATCCGTTTGGGTAGGTTGAGAGCATACACATGAAGTCCCATTTGCGTATCATGGTTTCATTCGTCAAATACCATGCGTTGTCCTCCACCCGTAAGATCTTGCACAATTGGGGACTGGAAAACTTGCGCCTTAGGAAATGGATGTACGGTTTGCCGCTCGCCGTCGCGGTCTGGCTGTCGTTGGTTTACGGCATCGGTTATATGTTGCCGGGTCTGATTGACCTTCCGTTTCGTTCCTGGCTGGCGTTTTTGTTGAATCTCGCGTTGATCGAGCAACTGTTGTGGACGCTCCGTTTTTTCAACGCTAACAAACGGTATTTTTACTCGGACCACCGCGTGATCCTTTTGCAGCACCGGCACATGCGCATCCTTCGATTGTTCTCGGTCGTGCTGGTCAAAACATGCTTGAAAACCCTGGTCGTCTGGTACGGTTTTATCACCCCTTTGGTGCTGGGCCTGGACCGCTTCTTCCGGGCCCCGGTACATACCGGTTGGCTCCTGCTGGCCGGTGCGGGATACGGATTGCTCAATGTGGTGCTGGTAGCCTTGTTTTCCATCGTTCCCTTCGTTCTCGTCAGAACTTGGGGCATGTTGTCCCATTCCAGAGTGTGGAAAATAGTCTACCTGGCGTTCGGGTTGATCATTCCGTTTCTTCTCGGATACGGAATCAGCGCATTGGCAGTGGGCGGAAACATCGGCGAACGGATCGAAACCGTCAGCAACAGCCGTTTGGGGCAATTTTTTCATGCCTATTCGCCCTACCGTCTTGCCGTGGAAGGCGGCTTTGCCGTCGTGCCGGTTCTCGGCATTCTGGCCCTGCTTGCTTTTGTCCTGATCCGGTTTTGGATGGCGTTGCTCAACCGGGTCGATCTCATCCCGTATTTTTCGCTGAACAGCAAATCTTACCGGGCGGGCATTCACCTGCGGGAGCAAAACGAACAAGACCGGATACGGCGGGCGTTGTACCGGAAAGATATTCTCTTGCTGCAAAGAATTGACGATTTTCTTCTGGGCCATTTTGGCAACATGCTTTACCTGCTGGCCTTTGCATTCGGATTCGGCTTGCCTTTTCTGAATCGGCTGGATCGGGTGCCGTTCGAAACCGTTGTTCCGCCCTTGTCCGTCCTATTGGCCAGTTTGTGGTTCCAGCTGGCGGGAGAAGCCCTCAAAACGGCACTGGCCGTTGACCGGGAATCGTTCAATCTCCATTTGTTTCGGCCCGTCTTCCATCGGGCGGATTGGGTCGTCGGGGAAAAATGGAAAGTGTACAGCCGTTTTACGCTGGCCGTGTCCTTTCTTGCGGCGCTGGTTTTTCTGGCGTCGGCGCCGCAGCGGCCCCTTCTGGCGCTTTATGTGTTCCTGGTCTTTCTTTGCACCGGTGGCCTCTATTCGCTGATCCAGCTTGCCAGCACGGCGCTGTATCCCAGGCCAAACTGGGAGTTTGAACACGAAATCGGCGAGTCCAGCAAAGCCAAAACTTATGTGAACGTGTATACCATGTTCGCGTTTATCGTCCATTTGCAGATCACGTCCGTTGCATCGTTCTTGACCACCCGTCCCCAATACCATGATGCATGGGTGCTGGTCATCTCTTTGCTTTTGATCGTTCTGTTTAGCTTGGCTAATTTTGTCGCGATCATGCTGGTACTCCGCCGCATACATCTAGCCGAGAGGTTTGTGAGTCATGATCAGAATCAGCAACCTGAACAAGCAATATGACAAGAAGACCGTCATTCAGAATCTGAACGCGCAGATCGAAGGCGGCCGGATTTATGGCCTGTTGGGTACCAACGGGGCCGGAAAAACCACGCTTCTGAAAATGCTGGCCGGCCTGTTGCCGCCGACTTCGGGCCAAATCTTCATATGCGGCGAGGAATTGGATTTTCGCCGCAACACCCTTTACGACAAGGTCGGTTTCGTGCCGGACCACGTCAATCTGTACGACTATTTGACGGGGGAGGAATACTTGCGGTTTGTGGCCGAGATGTTCGGCATAAAAAAGAGCGAAGCCCGGGATTTTATTGAAGAAAACATGCAAAAGACCGGACTGAAACCGGCGGGCGGTAACCTGATCAAAACGTATTCTCACGGGATGAAGCAAACGTTGTCCATCCTGGCGGCCATCATGCATCGGCCCAAGGTGTTGATCCTGGACGAACCGTTAACCGGCATTGATCTCATCAACGGGAGAGTGATTCGACAATTGCTGGCCGGTTACGCGGAACAGGGCAATCTCGTCATTTTTTCCACGCATCTGATCGAACTGGCGCATGCGCTGTGCCATGAAATCGGAATTTTGCATCAAGGCCGGATTGATCGCACGGTTTACCCCCGGATGCACACGCTGGCGGAGCTCACCGAAATCATCGAAGATGCCTATGTTCATCGGACTTCTTGACCGCAACCGTTGGATGCTGCTGGTTGCCTGTTGATCGCTTCGGGATTTATCACGTTCGGATGGATGGCCTTTCTGTATTTGTTTCTGAACGGTTTTGTGCTCGGCACTTCCATTGCCGAACAGCTGGCGACAGGTATGGAACCGTTCCGCATCGTGCTGTTGTTGGCTCCGCACGGCATCTTTGAAATTCCTGCCTTGATCATGAGCGGTGCCGTCGGGCTCAAGAGCCTTGACATCCTTTTTCGGGCGATGGTTCGTCCGGCCAGGGACGTTTTCGTGTGCGGCATCAAAGACACCGGCCTGTCCCTGATGACCATCGTCGTCTTTCTTGTCGCCGCCGCATGGATTGAAACGTACATTACGCTGTTGTTCAAATCAATCCTTGGGTGATCGCATTGAAACAGTTACTGTATATCTTGGGCATACCTGCTGTCTTCCTTGTCGGTCTGATCATCGGCCATTTTTATCCGTTTCTTTATCCGGCGGCCACGTTCGGGCTGTTTGCCTTGTACCTGCTCGTGTTTTCGCCTTTGCGAAACAAGTGGGTCCGTCTTTTGTGGACCTCTGTCAAGAGAGTAGACACATCAAATCGAGAAAAACTATGCGAGCTTCGCAAACGTATGTTCGTATTCCACTGGTGTCTGATATCCCAGCGCCGAATGTAACCGCTGGCGATTGTAGAAAATCTCGATGTATTCAAACAGCTTGCGTTTCGCTTCTTCGCGTGTCCTGAATTTCTCTTGATACACCAGCTCTTTCTTCAAGAGGCTGTGAAACGATTCGACACATGCGTTATCGTAGCAGTTGCCTTTGCGACTCATGCTGCTTTTCATCCCGTACGCGAGCAGGCGCTTTTGATACTCGTGCGAAGCATATTGGCTGCCTCGGTCCGAATGGTGCAGTACTTCGCCCCTCGGCCGCTCTCGCTGAACCGCTTTCTCCAGTGCCTGAATCGCCAGCTCTTTCGTCATCCGCTCGTCGACGTGCCAGCCGACAACCTTGCGCGTACACAGGTCCAGGATGCTGGCCAGATACAGCCAGCCTTCGTCGGTCCCGATGTACGTGATATCCGCCATCCAGACCTGATGGGGAGCGTCGGCCGTAAATTGCTGGTTCAGCACGTTCTCGTGAACCGGCAAAGTATGTTGAGCATTCGTCGTCGCTTTATATTTGCGAACGGTGCGCGACTGGAATCCTTGCTTCTTCATGATGCGGGCGACCGTTTTGCTCGAGACCCGAATGCCCTGGCGACGCAGCGCTTCCGTGATCTTTGGGCTGCCGTAGAGCCGGCGTGACTGCCAAAACACCCGGGCGACTTCCTGGGTCAGCTGCGCGTGCCGCTTTCGCCGCGGGCTTTCCGGGCGATGCGCCCAGGCGTAGTAGCCGCTCCTG
>MOXJ01000046.1 GCA_002507565.1 Candidatus Reconcilbacillus cellulovorans | reverse complement strand
ACCACGCGTGCCCATCCCGAACACGACCGTTAAGCCCTCCAGCGCCGAGGGTACTGGGACCGCCGGGTCCCGGGAGAGTAGGTCGCTGCCGGGCCGCAACAACATGCCGCAGTAAATAAATTTTTATCCGACATATAGACAAGCCACGAGCTTCATTGATATGGAGAGATGTCCGAGCTGGTCGAAGGAGCACGATTGGAAATCGTGTAGACGCCCCAAAGGCGTCTCGAGGGTTCGAATCCCTCTCTCTCCGTCGTGTGTCGGATCGTTTCTTTCTGGCCCGTTGGTCAAGTGGTTAAGACACCTCCCTTTCACGGAGGTAACAGGGGTTCGAATCCCCTACGGGTCATCGGCGTCCGCATCTTGAAACGGACGTCCGTTTTTGGTATCATGTATGGCGCAAACCGATTGCGCCGTACGGACGGCGAGACGATGGACGCTTAGCTCAGCTGGGAGAGCATTACCTTCACACGGTAGGGGTCGGCGGTTCGAATCCGTCAGCGTCCATTGTTCTTTTCATCCCGACGGATTGGGGATTAGCCAAGCGGTAAGGCAACGGACTTTGACTCCGTGATGCCCAGGTTCGAATCCTGGATCCCCAGTTGTCGAAAAGCTGGGAATCCGAGACGAAGCTTGAGGGGAAGCGCGTGTGGCGGAATTGGCAGACGCACCAGACTTAGGATCTGGCGGGTTTTCCCGTGTGGGTTCAAGTCCCTCCACGCGCATCGGTTCGAAAAGCGGACGTGGCTCAGAGGTAGAGTATCGCCTTGCCAAGGCGAGGGTCGCGGGTTCGAATCCCGTCGTCCGCTTACGCGCCCTTAGCTCAGTTGGATAGAGCGTTTGACTACGAATCAAAAGGTCGGGAGTTCGAATCTCTCAGGGCGCGCTATGAGAAAAATGTCGGGACGTAGCTCAGCTTGGTAGAGCACCTGGTTTGGGACCAGGGGGTCGCATGTTCGAATCGTGTCGTCCCGACTTAACGAGCGCGGGTGTAGTTCAATGGTAGAACTCCAGCCTTCCAAGCTGGTAACGTGGGTTCGATTCCCATCACCCGCTTTTGAACGGATCCCTTGCGCCGCCGCAAGGGATTTTTTATTATGTTCGCATGTCGCTTCGTGAAGGAAAGTCCCCGATTTTTGTCGAATAGACTAAGGATGGGGTGAGCGGCCGTGACCGACACTGCGACGAAAGAATCGCCGAAAGCCACTTCATATCAGCTACTCAGGCGGGACGTGCGGTTTTTGGGCAACATTTTGGGCGAAGTGTTGGTCCATCTGGGCGGCAGGCAACTGCTCGACATCGTCGAGGATATCCGCAAGACGAGCATTGCCCTCCGCACGTCGCCAAATCCGGAAATGCTGGCGGAACTGAAGCGGAAAATCGCGTCGCTTGCACCGGGCATGCGCCGCCAGGTCATCCGCGCGTTCGCGATTTATTTTCAGCTGGTCAACATCGCCGAGCAAAACCACCGGCTCAGGCGCAAGCGCGACTACGAGCGTTCAGCGGGGGAAGGCTTTCAGCCCGGTTCGATCGAAAGCGCGGTGTTCGAACTGAAAAACCGCGGAGTGACGGCGGACGAAGTGGAACAAATTTTGAACCGCATTTCGCTGGAGCTCGTCATGACGGCTCATCCGACCGAAGCGGTTCGCCGCGCGATTCTCGACATTCACCAGCGGATCGCGCAAGACATTATGGCGCTGGACGACCCGACGCTGACGTTCCGGGAGCGTGAACATCTGCGGGAAAAATTGCTGAGTGAAGTGTTGACGCTTTGGCAGACGGACGAGTTGCGCGACCGCAAGCCGACCGTTCTCGATGAAGTCCGAAACGGCCTCTATTATTTCGATGAGACGCTGTTCGACGTGTTGCCCGACGTCTATGAGGAACTCGAGCGATGTCTGACCAAATATTACCCCGAGCGGAAATGGCATGTGCCGAGCTATTTGAAGTTCGGTTCGTGGATCGGCGGCGACCGCGACGGTAATCCGTCGGTGACGGCCGATGTGACGTGGCAGACGCTTGTCATGCATCGACATACCATCCTGTCCAAATACGAAGAGGCGCTGCGCCATTTGCGAAGACTGCTCAGTTTCAGCAGTACGCTGGTCGACGTGACGAAGGAATTGCTGGCGTCGATCCGGGAGGACGGCGAACGGTTGGGGCTGAAGGCGGAAGACGTCTGGCGCAATGAGAAGGAGCCGTATCGGATCAAGGTTTCCTATATGCTGGAGAAAATCCGGAATACGGCCGATCTGTCGAAGCCGCCGTCCGTCAGGTACGCATCTTCTCGTGAGTTGATGCGGGACTTGCAAATCATCGACCGCAGCCTCCGTAATCATTTGGCTGATTATTTCGCGGACAAGTACGTGCGTCGGCTGATCCGGCAAGTAGAGTTGTTCGGGTTTCATTTGGCGACGCTCGACATTCGCCAGCACAGCAAGGAACACGAGGGGGCGATGGCGGAAATTTTGGCGAAAATGGGGTTGGCCACGGATTACGCCTCGATGTCCGAAGACGAAAAAGTCCGGTTGCTTTCGAGCCTTCTGGAAGACCCACGGCCGGTGACGTCGCCGTTTTGCGAATATTCGGAGGCGACGAAGGAATGTCTCGACGTTTTTCATACGGTGGCGCGGGCGCATGAGGTGTTCGGTCCGGAGTCGGTGCGCAGTTATTTGATCAGTATGTCGCAGGGGCCGAGCGACCTGTTGGAAGTTCTCGTGTTTGCCAAGGAAGCCGGCCTTTATCGCGTCGACAGCGACGGACGCGTTCATTGCCGGTTGCAGCCCGTGCCGTTGTTCGAGACGATCGAGGATCTGCATGCGGCGCCGGACATCATGACGACGGTGTTCCGCATTCCGGCGTACCGCAAGAGCGTCGAAGCGT
The DNA here is from genome assembly GCA_002507565.1 of Candidatus Reconcilbacillus cellulovorans. GTDB lineage: Bacteria > Bacillota > Bacilli > Paenibacillales > Reconciliibacillaceae > Reconciliibacillus > Reconciliibacillus cellulovorans. Next base: position 12,099 of record MOXJ01000046.1, on the reverse strand, counting down.
TCGGCGACCTGCAGGAAATCATGATCGGTTATTCCGACAGCAACAAAGACGGCGGGGTCGTGACGGCAAACTGGGAGCTTTGGACGGCGCTTCGGACGCTCACCGACGCAGCTGATGAATTCGGTATAAAAGTAAAATTTTTCCATGGTCGCGGCGGCGCGCTCGGTCGTGGCGGCATGCCGTTGAACCGCAGTATTCTGGCGCAGCCTCCGGAGACGCTCGGAGGCGGCATTAAGATTACGGAACAGGGCGAAGTGCTTTCGCAGCGTTACTCGCTGAAAGGCATCGCTTACCGCAGCCTGGAGCAGGCGACGTGGGCGCTGGTATTGGCAGGGGAAATGGCGCGCCGGCCGAGGACGCAGCTGGCGGATCCGGCTTGGGAAGATGCGATGCGCGTCATTTCGGAGCATGCGCGCAAAAAGTATCAGGATCTCGTCTACCGCGATCCGGATTTTCTCGCGTTTTTCAAGGAATCGACGCCGCTTCCGGAAATCGGTGAGTTGAACATCGGATCGCGGCCCGTCAAACGAAAAAACAGCGACCGATTCGAGGATTTGCGCGCCATTCCGTGGGTGTTTTCGTGGACGCAGAGCCGCTATTTGTTTCCAGCCTGGTATGCGGCGGGCACGGGGTTTCGGGCGTATGTCGGCGACGATCCCGCCCGGTTGGAGCAGCTGCGGCGGATGTATCGCGAGTGGCCGTTTTTCCGGTCGCTGATCGACAATCTGCAAATGGCGCTGGCCAAGGCGGATCTTTTGATCGCCGAGGAATACGCCGGGATGGTGCGCGACCGACGGACGGCGGAACGCATTTTCGGCATGATCCGGGAAGAATATGAGCTGACGTCGCGCATGATTCTCGACATTACGGGTCAGCAGGGCATTTTGGACAATGTGCCGGTGTTGCAGGAGTCGATCCGTTTGCGCAATCCGTATGTCGATCCGTTGAGCCATCTGCAGGTGCGGCTGCTGACCGAGCTGCGCGCCTTGCGCGAACGCGGCGGGGACGATCCGGAATTGCTGAGGGAAGTGTTGTTGACCATTAACGGCATTGCGGCCGGCATGCGGAACACCGGATGAACGGGTGCGATCGTAACGTGACGGAAAAACGAAAAGACGCCCTCGGCCGGAGTGGAGCGGCCGCGCTCGTGCTGGCCGGCGCTTGCGGTTACGGTTTGTTGTCGCCGCTCACGAAACTGGCGCTTGACGACGGATGGGAGCCGACTGCGCTGGCCGCGGCGCAAAATGCATGTGCGGCCGTGCTGTTATGGCTGCTTGTGGCGGCAACGCCGAAAGCGCGCATGAATCCGTTCCGCGGACCTTGGGTGCAGCTGGCGTTGTTGGGCGTAACGGGAATGGGCGGCACGACGGTTTTTCTGAATCTGGCCATCGACCGTCTCGGGCCGTCGGTGGCCGTCGTCCTCCTCTTTCAGTTCGTCTGGATGGCCATGCTGCTGGAGGCGGTGGCGGACAGAAGGGTTCCGTCCTTCAAGCGCGTTCTGGCGATGCTGGCCGTTTGGGCGGGGACGCCTTTGGCCGCGGGCGGTGCGTTTGTTCCGCACGTGGCGGGCAAGTGGAATGGCGCGGGCATCGGCTTCGGCCTTCTTTCGGCCTTATGTTACGGCGTTTTTTTGGTGGGAATCGGGCGTGTCCGGACGGCTCTTCATCCGCTCAGCCGGTCGGCCTTTATGGTAACGGCTTCTTTGCCCGCACTTTGGGTATGGCAGCCGCCGTGGGCATGGTTCGGCGCCGGCTCGGCGAAGCTGTGGGCTTGGGGAGCCTTGCTCGGATCGGTGGGGCAAGCGTTGCCTGCCGTTGCGTTGAACGTCGGCGTTCCGATGATCGGCGGGACGCTGGCGGCGTTGCTCGGCGCGGCGGAATTGCCCTCGGCAGTGTTGTTTTCGTGGTGGATCGCGGGCGATCCGGTCGGGATCGCGGAATGGTGCGGCATCGCGTTGATTTTGGCCGGCATGGCGATTGCGCATACCGGAGCGGGGGATTCGCGTTGAACCGTCTGGACGTCCGTCTTGCGCGCCAGGCGCGCGCCGGGGATCGGGAAGCGTTTGCAGGTCTGGTTGATTTGTATCAGGACAAGCTGTACCATCTCGCTTTGCGGATGCTCTCACATCCGCAGGAAGCCGAGGATGCGGTACAGGAGACGTTTTTGAGGGTGTTCGCATCGCTCGACCGTTACGACGAATCGCAAAAGTTTTCGACCTGGATTTATCGGATCGCGACCAATCTTTGCATCGACCGGCTCCGCAAAAGGAAATCTTCAGTGTCGCTCGACGCCGACACGGCGGACAACGGTGAGGGGACGGACTGGTACGACGTATTGCCCGGGGACGAACAGACGCCGGAAAGCCGGTTTCTGACGTCGGAACTGCAGGAACTGGTCCGAAAGGCGATCGACGAGCTGCCGGACAAATACAAAGCGGTCGTCGTGCTGCGCTATTTGCACGACATGTCGTTGCAGGAGATCGGCGACATTCTCGATTTGCCTGTGACGACGGTCAAGACGCGGATACATCGCGGGCGCGAGGCGTTGCGCCGGAAACTGGAAGCGTTCGGCCTGCTTGGGTTCCCGCCGCCGGTATCTGTGCCGGAAGAGGCGGATTGAGCGGAAACCGAAACCGCAAGGCCGATTTTCCGTATAACGTATAAAGCGAGATTCGCAGGGTTGCGCCTGTTGTGGAGGGATCGACCGTGGATTGCCGGGATGCAAGAAAAGCGATGCACGTATACTTCGACGGCGATACGGCTGCGGACGACCTGGCGGCGCTGAAACGCCATGTCGCGAGCTGCCCGGCGTGTCGAGACCATTTCCGGCAATTGCGGCAGACGGCGGCGCTCATCCGCTCGTTGCCGGCCGTCGGGGCGCCTGTGGACTTGCGCGGGCGTATTCTCGAAGCGCTCCCGCCGGGTCGGACGATTGCGGCGTCGGGACAGGCGTCCGGGAGGATGCGTTGGGTGCGACGCCATCCCGGCTTGTCGGCGGCGATGTTGTTTGCGGTCGTCATGGCGGCGAGCTATGCCGTGATGTGGGGACACGGAAACGATGTGGTCGTTCGCGCCCGCCATCCCGAGCAGGTCGTCGTCGAAGGCAACCGCGTCGTCGTTCCGGCAGGCAAGGCCGTCGCGGGCGATCTGATCGTGGAAAACGCGGAAGTCGCCATCGACGGTGAAGTCAAAGGCGACCTCGTCGTCGTCGACGGAACGTACCATCTGGCTTCGACGGCGCACATCGCGGGCAAGGTGCTGCGGATCGACCGCGCGTTGGAATGGATTTGGTACCGGATTGAGACGTTCTTCCAGCGGAAGTGACATCGTGCCTCCCGACCGACGGCGGGCGGGGGGCTTTTTCCTTGCGTGCCGTGAAGCGAACGGGGCGGGGGGCGTCGCTTTGCGATGATCAGGCTGGAATGGTTGGATTTGACCGTTCGGGTGCAGGACATCGTCGATATCGCCATTGTCAGTTACGTCATCTACAAACTGATTATGCTCGTGCGAGGGACGCGGGCGGTTCTTCTGTTGCGCGGTATTCTCGTCGTCCTCGTCGTCTGGTTGCTCAGCAGCTGGCTGGAGCTGAACACGCTCAAATGGATGATGGACCAAATGATCACGTTTGGAGTGTTGGGTCTTATCATCATTTTCCAGCCGGAACTGCGCCGCGCGCTGGAGCAGCTCGGCCGCGGCAAGTTGTTTCCGCGGCCGGGCGAGGAAAGCGGCATTGTCCGGCGGCTGGAAGATGTGGTGCGTGCGGTGCGCCATCTCGCCGACCGGCGCATCGGAGCGCTCATCGTGTTCGAACGGCGGACGGGGCTGAACGACTACATCGAATCCGGCGTCGTGCTCGACGCCCTCGTCGGTTCGGAGCTTTTAATCCATCTTTTCATTCCGAACACTCCTTTACACGACGGCGCGGTTATTGTGCGTGGGGACCGCGTGATGGCCGCAAGGTGTTATTTGCCGTTGTCGGAAAACCCGTTCATCAGCCGCGAGCTCGGCACGCGCCATCGGGCGGCGATCGGCGTGACCGAAGTCTCGGATGCCGTCGCCGTCGCCGTTTCCGAGGAAACCGGCCTCGTCTCGCTGGCGATGAACGGCCAGATCGTACGCGGCATCGACGAAGAGTCGCTGATCGCCGGACTTTACGAGGCGCTACGTCCGCCGGTAAAATCGAGAAAGCGGCGGCCGTGGCGGCTGTTGCGGGGGCGGAAAAACGGCGATGGATAAGTGGCTTCGCAATCCGAACGTCGCTCGCATCGTGGCGTTGGCGGTGGCGGTCATTCTCTGGAGCGTCGTCCGGCTGGACAAGGACCGCTCGAATAACGGCGCGGCAGGCGTCGTTTTGCCGGTGTCGCAGGTGATTTATAACGTGCGCGTCGTGCCGCTCTATGACGAAAGCCGCTATGCGATCCGCGAAATGTCGCCGTCCGAGGTGACGCTCCGCATCGACGGCAGAACCGGTCTGACCGCTTACCGGGTCGTCGTCGATTTAAGAAACGCCGGAGCGGGCGAACATACGGTCGCTCCACGCGTCGAGGGCGTTCCCGGCGGGGTCCGCGTCGCGGTCGAGCCGGCAAGCGTGAGGATCGTTCTGGAAGAGAAAAAAAGCAAAGAAGTGCCCGTCCGCGTTGCGGTTCGCGGCGTACCGGCCGACGGTTATCGCATCGGCGATCCGGTCGTTTCGCCGGAACGGGTGCTGGTGACGGCTCCGGATAGCCGTCTCGCCGAGATCGACGTCGTACAAGGTGAAATCAGTGTCGAAGGGGCCGATCGCGCAGTCAAAAAAGATGTTCGGCTGACCGCGTACGACCGGAGCGGGCGCGCTGTCGACGCGGAGATTGCGCCGCAGGTCGTCTCCGTCGAGGTTCCAGTGACGTTGCCGTTTAAAAACGTGCCGGTGCGCGTCGACATCGGCCGGGCGCCTCCCGACGGATATGCGGTCGCTTCCGTCGTACCGGATGTCCGCGAGGTGACGCTGTTCGGGCCTGAGCGGCGGCTGGAGGCGATCGAGTTTTATGCGGTTCCCGCGCTCGATCTGTCGGGTATGACGGGCGGCGGCAAGGTGACGGTCGAACTGCCGGCGCCGGAAGGCGTCGAACGAATCGAACCGGACCGGCTGACAGTCGCCGTCGACATCGTCGCCGCCGTCGAGCGGACGATCGGCGGCATTCCGCTGCTTGTTTCCGGACAAAACCGCGATTATGATACGCGCATCGTGGAGCCGGCCGGAGGTTTCGTCTCCGTGCGGGCGGAAGGAGCTCCGGCGCTGCTGGAGCGGCTGCGTCCCGAGGACGTGCAGGCGGTCGTCGACGTCAGCAATTTACCTCCCGGCGTCCACGAGGTCGCCGTTCGGTTTTACTTGCCGCCGTTAATCGAGCGAATCGGGCCGGAGACGATCGTCCGCGTCGAAATTGCAGAGAAACGCGGCGGCAGCGGTTCGCCTTCTCCTGCGCAAGGGTCGCGACCGTCGGGATCACCCGCGGCATAAGGAATCAGCAGACCGGACGGCGCCTGCAAGCGGTGGGGTTGTTCGGTCGTAGAAAAGAGGGGAGGAAGGAAAAGTGGGAAAATATTTCGGAACCGATGGCGTTCGCGGCGTCGCCAACCGCGAGTTGACGCCAGAGCTGGCGTTTCGGCTCGGCCGCTGCGGCGGTTACGTGTTGGCCGGCGGTAACGGCACGGAATTTGGGGCCGGTGCCTGCGGCAAACGACGACCGACTGTGGTCATCGGACGGGATACCCGCGTCTCCGGGCCGATGCTGGAGGCGGCGATCGTCGCCGGTTTGTCGTCCATCGGCGTGGACGTCGTCCGGCTCGGTGTGGTGACGACGCCGGGCGTCGCGTTTTTGACGAAGGCGCTTGGTGCCGACGCCGGCGTCATGATTTCCGCCTCGCATAATCCGGTAAGAGATAACGGCATCAAGTTTTTCGGTCCGGACGGGTTCAAACTGTCGGACGAAACGGAGCTCGCCATCGAGCGGCTGCTCGACCAACCGGTCGACGCGTTGCCGCGGCCGGAAGGCGGATCAATCGGCGTCGTCCGCGACGACGCGGAGGCGAAACGGCGATACGCGGATTATTTGAAGTCGACGGTCGATGTCCGGTTCGACGGATTGAAAATTGCCCTGGACTGCGCCAACGGCGCGGCGTATGAGCTGGCGCCGCGGCTTTTTCGCGAGCTCGGAGCGGAAGTCGTCGTGTCGGCGGCCGAACCGGACGGGCTGAACATTAACGCAGGATGCGGTTCGACGCATATTGCGCATCTGAAGCGTGTCGTGCTGGAGAGCGGGGCGGATTTCGGGCTGGCGTTCGACGGGGACGCCGACCGGCTGATCGCCGTCGACGGCACGGGCGAGGAAGTCGACGGCGACGCGTTGCTGTTGATGCTGGCAATTGAACTTCGCCGATGCGGTAAATTGGTGAACGACACGATCGTGGCCACGGTGATGAGCAATTTCGGCTTTTTCAAGGCGGCCGAATCGCTCGGGTTCCGCACGGTGCAGACCGCGGTCGGCGACCGGTACGTCATGGAAGAAATGCGGCGCGGCGGTTACAGTCTCGGCGGGGAGCAATCCGGCCACATCATTCTGCTCGACTACGCGACGACGGGCGACGGCTTGTTGACCGCACTGCAGGTCGTGCGGACGGTCGTCCGGTCCGGTAAGCCGCTTTCCGAGTTGAGGTCGGTCATGCGAAAATATCCGCAAGTGCTCGTCAACGTTCGTGTCCGAGACAAAAACCGGCTTTACGAAAACGCGGCGGTGGCGGAAGCGATCCGCGCGGCGGAGCGCGAATTGGTCGGTCGCGGACGCGTGCTCGTACGGCCGTCGGGTACCGAGTCGCTCGTCCGCATCATGGCGGAGGGGCCGGACGAGGGGGAAGTGCGCCGAATCGCCGGCTGTCTGGCAAAGGTTATCGAACGCGAACTGGCGTAACCGGCTCGATGTGCCGCTCACGGTTTCATGCGGACGATCGTCGCGTCGGAGGCTGTTGCGGAACGCCCAGGGAACGAATATGATGGAAATAGTCCGAAAACGAAAGGAGGATAGCGGTTCAATCCCGCATCAAGCGCCTGAACTCGCGGAGGAACGGTTCGGCGAAAAACGCGATTTGCCGCGAGTTGACGAGGTGGAGGTGTTCGAGGCTTTCGGCGGGTGCCTCCCGGCCACGCGTTCATGGCCGACAAGCCGAAGGGCAAAACGGCCGGGCGACCGGCCCGACAGAGACTTCGGCGTGGACGCTTACGGCGGCGCGCCTCTTCGCAAGTGGACGTCCGGTCCCGCGGGAGCCGGACGGTGATCGGGGCGGGGCGCCGCATTGTTTTCGGTTTTGGGCGTTTTCGATCTTTGAAAACCGACAACCGCTCGCTCGGTCTGAAGGGGTGTCGCGATCGATGTGTGGCATTGTGGGCTATATCGGCAACCGGAACTCGCAGGAGATTTTGCTGGACGGTCTGAGACGCCTCGAATACCGCGGATACGATTCCGCAGGAGTGGCGATCTGTACGCCGTCGGGACTCGTCGTGCGCAAGGCGAAGGGACGGCTGTCCGTGCTGGAAAGCAAGCTGCGCGAATCGCCGGTGTTCGGCACGGTCGGCATCGGCCATACGCGGTGGGCGACGCACGGCAAGCCTTCCGACGAAAACTCGCATCCGCACACCGACGGCGCGCACAAAATTTCCGTCGTCCATAACGGTATTATCGAGAATTATCTCGAACTGAAGGAAGAGCTTGAAGCTAAAGGATACCGGTTCGTGTCGGAGACGGATACAGAAGTCGTATCGCACCTGATCGCCGATCTGTACGAGGGCGACATCGTCGAGGCGGTGCGGAAGGCGGTGAGTCGGATGCGCGGCGCCTATGCGCTTGGCGTATTGACCGAGTACGAGCCCGACAAGCTCGTCGCCGTCCGATTGTCGAGTCCGCTCATCATCGGCGTCGGTGAAGGGGAAAATTTTCTCGGCTCCGACATTCCGGCCGTGTTGCAGCATACGCGCAACGTTTACATTTTGAACGACGGCGAAATGGCGGTGTTGACGCGCGGCGGTGTCGAATTGATGACGATCGAGGGGAATTTTATTTCCCGGGAAACGTTTCGTGTCGACTGGGACTTGGCGACCGCAGAAAAAGGCGGCTTCGACCATTTTATGCTGAAGGAAATCCACGAGCAGCCGAAAGCGTACCGCGACACGATGACGGGTCGCGTCGATTTCGACACCGGACGCGTGACGCTGCGCGATCTGAAATGGTCGGACGACTTCGTCCGTTCGATTCGCCGTATTCACATCGTCGCCTGCGGCACCGCTTATCACGCCGGCGTCGTCGGCAAATACGCGTTGGAGCGCTGGACGCGCATCCCTGTCGAGGTCGACATCGCGTCGGAGTATCGCTACCGTTCGCCGATCGTCGGGCCGGACACATTGGTCGTCGCCGTCAGCCAGTCGGGCGAGACGGCCGACACGTTGGCTGCCTTGCGCGAGGCGAAACGATACGGCGCGCGCGTGTTGGCGATCACGAACGTGATCGGTAGTTCGGTGGCGCGGGAAGCCGACGACGTCATTCCGACGTGGGCGGGGCCGGAGATCGCCGTCGCTTCGACGAAGGCGTACACGACGCAGTTGATCGCGTTTTATTTGTTGGGCTTGTATCTTGCGCGAACGCTCGGCACGCTTGACGAGGCCGCGGTGCGCAGGTACGTCGGCGCGATGCGGCTGTTGCCCGAGCAGGCGGAATTTTTGCTGACGCGTTCCGACGATGTGAAGCGGCTCGCGGAAGAGATCGCCTCGCGCGACGACCTGTTTTTCATCGGGCGCGGCGTCGATTACGCGGTGGCGATGGAAGGATCGCTTAAGCTGAAAGAGATTTCTTACATCCATTCCGAAGCATATGCCGCCGGCGAGCTGAAGCACGGCACGCTGGCGCTGATTGAAGACGGGGTTCCGGTGGTCGCGCTGGCGACGCAGGATGCGCTGTACGAGAAGACCGTGAGCAACATCAAGGAAGTGACGGCGCGCGGCGGCCGCGTCATCGGTCTGACGTTCGCCGACCGGGCGGACGATCTGGCGCGGTCGGCGCATCGCGTGTTCGCGATTCCGCGAACGGAGGATCTGCTGGCGCCCGCGCTGTCCGTCGTGCCGCTGCAGCTGTTGGCGTACTACGCCGCGGTCATCCGCGGCAACGACGTCGACAAACCGCGGAATTTGGCGAAAAGCGTGACCGTGGAGTGAGACGGACTGGAGCGTGATCGGAAGAATCCCGATCACGCTCCCGATTTTTACGGCAAGGAGTGAGACGTTGACGCTTTTCTTCCAGCCCGACGGCGTTCGGGTGGAAGGACCTGATGCTGGGAGCCGGTCTGGCGCTGCCGTCGCCGAGCGCCGTTTTGTGGTTTGCGGCGACGGTCGGCGCGATCGTGGCGGAGGCGAACGCAGCGGACCGATGGGGAATTGCGGCGTTCGTCGCAGGTTTTTTCAAGGTCGGCGTTTTGTGGGCGGCGGCGCTGGCGACGGTCAGCGGCAAGGCCGGCGGTTCGGACGAGGCTGGATCCGGGGCATGTCGGCGGCGTCGGCCGCGTTGTTTCTTTATTTCGCGGTCCGAATCGCCGCCGGCGGAATTCGGGAATGATTCGGACAATGATCACCGTTGGCTTCCCAACGACTTCATCGCCTGCCGGATTTCGCGAACTGACGGACGTTTGCCGTACATCAAAACACCGACGCGGTATACGCGAGCGGCCAGCCAGCCGACGCCGAGCGAGGTCGCGAGCAGAAGAACGAGCGACAGCGCGATTTCCCACCACGCCGGGTTGGCCATGCCGATGCGGAGAAACATGACCATCGGAGTGAAAAACGGAATGAACGACGCGGCGGTCACGACCGTCGAACGCGGTGCGTTGATGCCGAAGATCGCGATATAAAACGCGATCAGCAACAGCAAGATGACCGGCATGGCAGCCTGACCGGCTTCTTCCATCCGGCTGGTCAGCGAGCCGATCATCGCGTACAGCACGGCGTACAGGAAAAACCCGAGCACGAAGAAGAGGACGAAATAGACGTACAGCGACGCCGGGACGGCCGCTGGATCGACGTTCCATCTCTTGAAAAAGTCGCGGTTGTCCGGCGTTATCAGATTGACCGCCGCGACCGCGAGGAAAATCGTCGTTTGTAGGATGGCGATCGCGAAAAAAGCCAACACTTTGCCGAACAGATGTTGGACAGACGAGATGCTGGATACGATGAGTTCCATCACGCGAGAATTCTTTTCCGTCGTAATGCCGACGGCGATCAGCTGGCCGTACATGCTGTTGACAATGAAAAGCAGAGTCAACAAGGCATAAACCAGAAAATATTCAACTAGGTACTGTCTGTCGCTTTTCGTCCCGCCGTCTTCGGTCGCCGTCGCGATCGTTCGCACCTCGAGCGCGATGTTTTCGTTCAACCGCTGCCTGAGTTCTTGCGGGACGGACGCTTCCTGCAGAATGCGTTCGTTGCGGATCGCCTGCAAGGCGGCGACTAGGTCTTCGGAAAGCGCCAGGCCGAACGTGCCGGTCGAGGCGTATACCGCTTTCGGGAAATCGCCTTGGCCTGGTTCCAACATAAGGTACCCCGTCCACACTTTTTTGTCGACTTGTTCGCGGGCGTATTGCTCGTTCGCCTCTTTCGACCCGCGGTCCTGAAACGTCTCGATGCGAACCCCCGACGATTCGGTACGGCCGAAATAGGCGGCAAGGTCTTCGGCAACTCCTGTCGCGTCGTCGAGCACGCCGATCGTTTTCGGCTTGTCGGCGTTAAAGGCGGACAGGATTGCCGGCAGGTGACAAAGAACCGTGATGAGGACGGCGAAGCTGAGCGTTGAGATGACGAATGATTTCGTTTTGAACCGCCCGAGAAACGTGAATTTGAACACTGTCCACAGATTACGCATCCGGGTCCCCCACTTCGCGCACGAAAATTTCGTGAAGCGTCGGTTCGAGAAGCTGGAAACGATGGACGAACACTTGTGCGGCGGCTGTTTTCAAGATTTCCTGAGCGACTTCGGACGAGCGAATGCGGATATTCCAACCGTTTTTTTGCTCGACGATCTCCAGCACGCCGGGGATGCGGTCGAGTCCGGCAACGGGACGGTCGGTTTCAAGCCGAACCCATTCGCGAGGATACCGGTTTTTGATGTCGCGCAGGCTGCCGGACAGGACGACGTTCGAACGATGCAAAATGCAGATGTTGTCGCATAATTCCTCGACGTGATCCATGCGGTGGCTGGAAAACAGGATCGTTTTTCCGGCGTCGCGCAGTTCGACGATCATCCGCTTCAACAAATCGGCGTTGACGGGGTCGAGGCCGCTGAACGCTTCGTCGAGGATGAGCCAGTCGGGGTCGTGGAGAACGGCGGCGATGAACTGGATTTTCTGCTGGTTGCCTTTCGACAGTTCCTCAACTTTGCGATTGTAGTAGTCCGGGATGCCGAAACGTTCGAGCCAGTCCTTCAACGCGCGGTCGGCTTGCTTGCGTGACATGCCGCGCAGTTCGGCGAGATAGACGAGTTGTTCGCATACTTTGACCTTCGGGTACAGACCGCGCTCTTCCGGCAAGTATCCCATTCTGCGGCGCAGACCGGCGTGATACGGCTTTCCTTCGTAACGGATTTCGCCCTCGTCGGGGGAAAGAATTCCGAGCACCATGCGCATGGTTGTCGTCTTGCCCGCGCCGTTGCTGCCGAGCAGGCCGAAAATTTCGCCCCGACGCGCGGTCAAGTCGAGGCCGTTGACGGCGGTTTTGTCACCGTAACGTTTGCGGACGTTTCGCAGTTGCAAGGCTTCCATTCCGGCCGGGTCCCTTCCTTTCCGGGAATTAGAATGCCGACATTGCTAATATATCATGGTTCGGAACGAATCGCAAAGACGCTTATATGAAAGTCTGAGTCAAGTGGTCGTGGGCAGTTTTTTTCGACTTTCGGGCTTCCACTTTCTGTAAGTGATGCGAGACGGCATTCCTTCTCTTGCCCCTTCACGCTTACTTGCACAGCGCCTTCAACGCCAACCCGATCGGCCGATTGTGATACGGCCCCTGCAACAGACGAATCATCCCGTCGATACA
>MOXJ01000045.1 GCA_002507565.1 Candidatus Reconcilbacillus cellulovorans | reverse complement strand
GGCGATGACGACGCTGGAGATTTTGAGTCAGAGCGAAGAGGCGCGTTGGCGGTACGAGGCGCGGCAGAAGTTTTTGCGCGACCAGGCGTCGATGCTGGAAGGCGCGCGCGAGGAAGGGCGTGCGGAGGGACTGCAGCAAGGACTGCAGAAAGGCGAGCTCAAGAAAGCGGAAGAAGTGGCGAGAAATCTGCTGGCGCGCGGGATGGACGCGGATACAGTGGCCGAAGTGACGGGGTTGCCGCCGGAACGCGTGCACGCATGGACGAATGAAGCCCGGTAAATTCACGACGCCGGGCTGAATTCGTTTTTTCCAAACGGACAACATGCGTTCAAAAAAAGGAGAATTCGGATGGATCATCGTTTCATGGAGCTCGCCGTTCGGCTCGCGCTCGACAATGTCCGCTCCGGCCGCGGCGGCCCGTTCGGCGCCGTCGTCGTCCGCGACGGACGCGTCATCGCCCTCGGGCGCAATGAAGTGACGATGCGCAACGACCCGACGGCCCACGCCGAGATCCAAGCGATCCGCGCTGCATGCGAAACACTGGGAAGTTTCCAGCTGGAAGGCTGCGAACTGTATTCCAGTTGTGAACCGTGCCCGATGTGTCTAGGCGCCATCTATTGGGCACGGCCGAAGGCGGTCTATTACGCCTGCGGTCGAGACGACGCCGCCGCGGCCGGATTCGACGACCGGTTTATTTACGATGAACTTGCCTTGCCGGACGGCCGCGAGCGGAAAATCCCGTTCATGCGGCTGCGCGTTCCCGGCGACGAAGAACCGTTTTTTGTCTGGATGCGGTCGGAAAATAAAATCAAATACTGATTTCTCGGCCCCAACCCGCTTCGACTTCCTTTTCATCCCCTTCGCTCTCCTCTTGTGATATGATAGAAACATGGCTGCATTTCATGTTGCGTTGCAGGCGCTGGCGTTTCTTGCGCTCGGTACGTTTGCGGCCGCGTTCGGCAGCATTCTCGGTCTGGGCGGCGGCGTCGTGCTCGTGCCTGCGCTGCTTTTGGCGGGTCCTTGGCTGGTCGGCCGACCGATCGACCACGCCGAAGCCGTCGGCACGTCGCTCGCCGTCCTGATCGTCACCGCCGCTTCGTCCGTCGTCGCCTACGCTCGGCAGAAACGGGTCGATTTCCGGCAAGGCTTGCTGTTCGCCGCGACGGGGATTCCCGGCTCTTTCGTCGGGGCGATATGTACGGACCGGCTGTCCGCCGACCGGTTCGGCATTCTGTTTGGGCTGCTTCTCTTGGCGCTCGCCGGCCTTCTGTTCGTTCGCGACCGACTCCGCCCGCTGCCGATCCGTTGGCGGTACGAACGCACCTTCATCGACGCCGCCGGCGTCCGCCACGTTTACGGCGGACATCCCGCGGTTGCCGGCGTCATCGGCGGCGCCGTCGGTTTTATTTCCGGACTGTTCGGCATCGGCGGAGGATCGCTGTTCGTGCCGGCCGTCATGATCGTGTTCCGGTACCCTGCGCACGTCGCGACGGCGACTTCGATGTTCGTGATCCTGTTTTCCGCCGTTGTCGGCACGGTGACGCACGCTGCGCAGGGCCACGTCGACGGGACGACGGCGCTTTTTCTTGCACCGGGCGCTTGGCTCGGCGGCAGGATCGGCGCCTGGATCACGATGCGGATGAGCGACCGACGCCTGCTCGCCGTCCTACGGGTGGCGTTCGTACTGCTCGCCCTCCGCATGATTTTCGGAACATGAAACGACAAGGAAGCGGGGATCTTCTGCGGCATGAAAACAATGCGGGCCGAACTGGCCGGCTTGTCGGCCGAAAATGTCTTGCTGCGCGATTCGGTCTTCGTTCACGCCGGCGTCGGGCTCGTCCTGATGGCCGAACGGCCGGGCGGAAGTTTTGAAACGACGTTTCGCGCCCTCGGTTTTCCGCCGTTCGGGGAACCTTTTCCCCGGTTGTTCGTGGAGCTGACGAACGCGGATTTCGAATGCGAGGTCACGGTCGAAGTCGCGATCGGCGAAAAAACGGCTTCCGCCCGACGACGGCTCGACGGAGGGGAACGCCTTGAATTGACCGTCGATCTCGACGAAGCCCGCGGTCCGTCTTCCCTCGACAGGCCGGAACCCGAAGCCGGCGCGCGCTTGCGGCTGACGATCCGCGGACCGGAATACGGCGGCCCGAGACGTCTTTACATCAGTGACATCCGGCTTGAACCCGCCGGCTCCCAGGGGCGCGAACGAACCGCGCGGCCCGGCCGGACGTCGCGGCCGAGCGACGTATAACCATCACCGGGGAGGCAGCCCGCCGATGTGGCCCTTTTACCGCAAATACGCCAGAACGATCGCCGACGTCTCCCTGCTTGCGCTGACCGTCTATGCGCTGATGCTGGCGTTCAGCTTTCTTTACCGGATCGCGGCGCCGATTTTTTTCGCGCTCGTCGTGTTCGCCGCGATCGAGCCGCTCGCCGCATTCCTGCACCGACGAGGCGTGCGCAAAACGCTGGCCAGCGCGATCGCCACGCTTGTGTTCGTGCTCGTCGTCGTCGGGCTCGTCGCCGGAACCGCCGCCGTGTTCGCCGTCCAGCTCAACCGGCTCGCAGAACGGATCCCGGCCGCGGCGGCGATGCTGCAGACCGAAGTCGCGCTATGGACCGAACGGCTGCAAACCCGCCTTGACGCGCTGCCGCCCGGGATCGTCGAACAGGTCGAGACGATGTCCGCCGATCTCGCGGGATGGGCCGGAACGCTCGGCTCTCGCTTTCTGAAATGGATCGTATCGGCGGTGTCGGGGTTGTCGACGTTTTTTGCCCATTTTGCGATCGGCGTCATGCTCGCGTATTTTCTCAGCGCCGAATTCGACGGGTGGAAAAAGGCGTTTCGCGAAAAAACGCCGCGAACGGTCCGGGTCGCGTTCGCGTTTCTGCGCGACAACGTTTGGAAAGGCATCGCGGGCTATCTGAAGGCGCAACTGAAACTCGTCGCCGTCACGTTCGCCGTCATTTTCGTCTCACTGCTTCTGCTCGGCGTCGACAGCGCGTTTTCCATCAGCGTGCTGGCCGCCGTCTTCGATCTGTTGCCGGTCGTCGGCGTGTCGGTCATTTTCGTCCCCTGGATTCTCTATTTGCTCGTCGTCGGCGACGTCGGGCTCGCCGTTTCGCTGACGGTCGTGCTGGCGGTCGTGCTTGTTCTTCGGCAAGTACTCGAACCGAAATGGATGGGGCAGTCGCTCGGCGTTTCTGCGTTTACGATGCTGTCGTTCGCCGTCGTCTCCGCCTCGCTGTTCGGCGTCGCGGGGCTTGTGCTGTCGCCGGTTTTGCTCATTTTGCTGAAGGCGCTGCACGACCACGGTTATTTACGAAAATGGATCCGGTTTCCGAAGGACGAATTCGACGAACCGACGCCGCCTGCCGCACCGGATTGACGCAGATGTCCGCCGCTTCGGAAAACGCCGCCCGTCATTCGGACCGAAACGCTGAATCGCCCACGACGACCGCATACACGACGCCGGGGCCGTGCACGCCGATCGTCAAGTCGTTTTCGATGTCGGAGCTGCGGCTCGGCCCGGTGATCAAGTTGAGCGACGACGGGCGCTTTTCGGAATCGGCGTACGCCGCGCGGAAATACTCGAAGGCCTCGCCCAATCGGAGCACCACGCGCTCTTCCGGCAAAACGGCGAACAGTACGCCGGGCAGCAGGCTGACCGACCTTCCCCGCCCCGGCCCGGCGGCGAGCACGATCGTTCCCGTATCCGCGATCGCAACGTCCGGGCAGACGACGCCGAGCTCGCACGATTCCGCCGCCTCGATCAGCCGGCGGCGCGCCGGATACGCCTCGTCCGCCGTCGTCCCTTCCTCAGCGGACGGATCGAACGCCCACAGTACCGTTTCGGCGCCGGCCTTCGCCAGCGCCGCGTCGACGCCGAGCCGTTCGAGCTCGGGATGAACCCATCGCGCGGCGCGGCAAATGCGGTGTTCGGCGACAAACTCCGCGAGTAACCGACCGACTTCCTCCGCCGCCGTCGCCGTCGGCACGACGAACGCCTTGCCGCCGAGCGCCTCCCAGTTGCCGACGAAGCGCCGGACGAGCTCCGCGCGGTCGGCCCGCCTCCGTGCGAAGTATTCCGGTACGCCGACGACGTCGCGCACCGGCTCGCGGTCGAGCGGCCGGCTTCTGCCCAGACGCGCGGCGATTCGGCGTAAAAAGTCGTCCCGCCCGTATTGCGCGCCCGCCGTCATGCGCCGTCCCTCCCGCTTCGGTCCGGACGGTCCGCAGCGCCTGATGCGTCCGAAGACGGCACACCCTCAGCCGTCGGCACGCCCGACGTCGATACGTCCGGCGTCACCATGCCCGGCGTCTGCAGCACGAGCGGCTCGACCGGTTCGTTTTCGAGCTCCTTCCATCGTTCGCGAAACGTTTTCCCCGGGAGTGCAGGCAACGTACGGCTTTTCGTCCATCCGGCGAGCGGCCCCGGCCCGCGGCGAATACGGCCGCCCCGCGCAAACGGCGCAAGCATCAGCCTCGTCGCCTTGACTCCAGCCCGGTAAAGCTCGGCTCTGGTGAATGCGCGCCGGTACAGGCGAAACGCGATGCGCTCGCCGCGCGGCGTCAGCTTCATCCGCACCCGACGACCGCGCAAATAGACGAGCATGTCGTGCAGCGGAATTTTGACCGGGCATGCCTCGTAACAGGCGCCGCAAAGGCTGGACGCGTAGGCGAGCTCCCCGGCGCCGGCGGGATCGTTCGCGAGAAGCGGCGTCAACACGGCGCCGATCGGTCCGCTGTAGACCGACCCGTAGGCGTGGCCGCCGATGTGCCGATAGACCGGGCACACGTTCAGACAGGCCGCGCAGCGGATGCAATGCAGCACTTCCTGAAACTGCGGGTCGCCGAGCTGGGCCGACCGGCCGTTGTCGAGCACGACGACGTGCAGCTCGTCCGGACCGTCCGCTTCGCCTCGCCGGCGCGGCCCCGTGATGAACGACGTATAGACGGTCAGCTTCTGGCCCGTCGCACTGCGCGCCAGCATGTTCAGCATCACTTCGACGTCGGCGAACGTCGGCACGATCCGCTCCATCCCCATCACGACGATATGCGTGCGCGGCAGCGTCGTCACCATCCGCGCGTTGCCTTCGTTGGACACAAGCGTAATCGTCCCGCTCTCCGCGATGCCGAAATTACAGCCGGTCAGCCCGATGTCCGCCTTCAGGAACCATTCGCGCAGCCGACGTCGCGCGTAGCCCGCCAGCGCTTTCGTGTCGGGCGGAAACGTCTCGCCGGAAACGCGGCTGAACAGTTCGGCGATCTGCTGCCGGTTGCGGTGAATCGCCGGAATGATCAGGTGCGACGGCTTTTCCCCGGCGAGCTGGATAATGTATTCACCGAGATCCGTCTCGATCACGGCGACGCCTTCCCGTTCCAACGCTTCATTCAGATGGATTTCTTCCGACACCATCGACTTGCTCTTCGCGACGACTCTCGCTGATTTTTCGCGGACAATGCCGAGCACGACCGCGACCGCCTCTTCCGCCGTCGCACAGAAATGAACGACGCCGCCCGAGCGTTCGACTTCGTCGGCGAATCGACCGAGATAATAGTCGAGATGCGCGATCGTGTGCGCGCGGATCGCCCGCGCGCGTTCGCGCCACGTTTCCCAATCGCCCAGCTCTTCGATCGCCCGCAGCCGCCCGTTCCGCAACCGGTCGGTCGTCAGTGCGACCGCCGCGCGCAGCTGATCGTCCGCGAGCGCCGCCTGCGCGCGTTGTTTCAGGTCGGTACCGCCTTCATACACGCCCGGGCCCGTTTTCGCGCTCACGACGGTTCACCCCTTCCTCGAGCAACTGCGCCAGATGCAAGACGCGCACGCCGGAGCCTTCTCGGTCGAGCCGCCCGGCAATATTCAGAAGACAGCCCATGTCCGTACCGACCAGCACGTCCGCTTTCGTCTCCCGCACGCAGCGCGCCTTTTCGCACACCATCGCTTCCGACATATCCGCCATCTTGACCGCGAACGTGCCGCCGAATCCGCAGCAGTCTTCTTTACGCGGCAGCTCGACGTACTCCAGCCCGCGCACGCGCCGTAACAGCTCGAGCGGCTCGTCGCGAACGCCGAGCAGCCGCATTGCATGGCACGACGGATGATACGTCGCGCGGGCCGGAAACACGGCGCCGAGATCGGTCACCCCGAGCACGTGTACGAGAAATTGCGAAAACTCGTACGTTTTCGCCGCCAGATGCTCCGCTTTCTCTTTCCATATCGGCTCGTCGCGGAACAGATACGGATAATGATGCTTAATCATCCCGACGCACGAACCGGACGGCGACACGACCCAGTCGCTCGGTTCAAACGCGCGGATCAGAGCGCGCGCCACTTCCCTCGCGTCGTCCTCATATCCGCTGTTGAACGCCGCCTGACCGCAGCATACCTGTGCTTGCGGAAAATCGACACGGCAGCCGAGCCGGCGCAGCAACCGGACGACGCTCACGCCGACTTCCGGCGTCATCATGTCGACCATACACGTCACGAACAGCGACACGTTCACGATTCGGCCACCCCGATTTTGTCATGCTGCTCACTCGTTTACTTATCAGCTTATCAGACCAGTAGGTGTTTTGAAAAGCGGCTCGAATCCCGTCCGCTTATCCTCACACTCCGATCGCGACGCCCGCTTCTACCGCCGCCGTCCCGATTCTACAATCGCCCGGCTCCGGTGGTCTGACGCCGCGCCGCATCCCGACACGTCACGCGCCTCAATAGCCACGCTTGCGGTCGACGACGTTCATCAGCGGCTCGCCGGCCAGAAACCGCGTTAGATTGTCTCGGATCAACTTTTCGCGGCGATCTTCTTTTTTCGGGGACAAGCTCATGGTATGGCAAGTCAAAATGACGTTCGGCAACCGCCAGAACGGATGATCGGCGGGAAGCGGCTCGCGCTCGGTCACGTCCAGGCCGGCGCCGTCCAGATGGCCGCCTTCCAGCGCGCGGACGAGCGCTTCCTCGTCGACCGTCGCGCCGCGGCCGACGTTGACGAACACGGCGCCGCGCTTCATCGCAGCGATCCGGCCGGCGGACACGAATCGCTCCGTCTCCCGCGTCAGCGGCAACGCATTGACGACGAAATCGGCCCTGCCGATCACCCGGTCGACGTCTTCAGGACCGACCAGTTCGTCGACGAACGGCGGCTTGCCGGCGACCGACCGTTTGACGCCGATCACGTGCGCGCCGAGCGCCTTAGCCCGCGCCGCGACCTCGGAACCGATATCGCCCAGCCCGAGCACGAGCACCGTCGAATCGCGAATCTCGCGGCAAGACCCGGCCGTTTTCCAGACCGCTCTCTCCTGCTGCCGCACGTAAACGTGCAGCCTGCGCGCAAACGCCAGCATGAGCGCCAGCGCGTGTTCCGCCCCTTGCGTACCGAACACGCCGCTGGCGTTCGTGACGACGATGTCGTCCCGCAGCCGGGAAAACCCGGCCAGCGCCTCGACGCCAGCCCACGGCCACTGAATCCAGCGCAACTTCGGCATCGCCGCCAGTCCTTCGTCGGTCGGCTCACCGATCAGCGCCTCGACGTCCCGGAGCCGTTCCGCTTCATCGGTTTCGCCTTGCCAGATCGTCCACGTCACCTGGGGAAAATCGCGTTTCAGCCGCTCGATCCGCCGGTCTTCCCATTTGAAGTCGCGGGAAAACCGGATCGCCACGGAAACCATCGGCCGCACTCCCTCCGCATCCGGATTCGCTCTACCTTCGGTTTATGCTTGCAGCACGCGAATCAGCACCGATTCAACGTGAAAAAGGTGGCGCCGCATCGCCCGCACCGCGCGCTCGGGGTGCCCGACGCGCACCGCCTCGAAAATGTCGCGGTGTTCGCGATAAAGCCGTTCAGACACCCGAGGGTTTCCGTACATCTGCAGCCGCCGGATTTCCCGGATGGCCGTCTCGAGCTGCGCGGAAAACGTCTCGAACATGCGGACGATCAGCGTGTTGTGCGTCGCTTCGGCGAGCAGCCGGTGAAACGCAAGATCGGCGCGCTCGCTCTCGGCCTCGTCGCCGATCGCCTGCTCCATCCGGGCGAGCACGTCCTCGAACGCCTTCAGATCGTCGTCAGTGCGCTTTTCCGCCGCCAGTGCGGCGTTGCCGGTCTCAAGCACTTTCCGCGCCTCGAGCAACTCCGCGACGGCCCGTTTGTCCGCCAGCAACCCCTCAAACCGCGGCAGCGCCACCCGCTCGGCCGAAAACCGGCAGACGAAGCTGCCCTCGCCGTGGCGCGTCTCGATCAGCCCCATCGCCTTCAGCGCGCTCAGCGCCTCGCGCACCGTCGAACGGCCGACCGCGTAGCGGTCCGACAGCTCGCGGGTGGACGGCAGTTTCGCGCCGGGCGGCAACCGGCCGGCGAGAATCTGTTCTTTCAGATGTTCGGCCACCTGATCCGACACTTTGCGCGGCGAGATTTTGGCGAACTCCATCCTGCGCGGGCCTCCCGGACGTCGCAAAAGTCGCGGATTCGACCGCGGATCGTAACTGCCACCATTATAACAGATCGGGGCGCGGCCGCAATGTGCCGCAGACGATGGAGCGTCCGTCCACGGCCGCTATCCGTTATCACCCTTCTCGGCAAACCGGCTCAAGATGCGGTGTTTGGAGCAGGCTGGATCGGGTGACGATCGTCAAACCCATCGAAGACCGATCCGCTTTCTACATGAAACGACCGTCTTGTTGCGACCTCGGCCTTACCCGCCCCTTGCAATCAAGAAGGTAATGATAGGATAATATCGTTAAGGTAGAAACGAGAACCCCCCATTACCGGGAGCATCATCATGCCTGCCACGCCCAGAATACGCAGCGCGACGGTGATCGGCTTGCTCATTGCGACCGTCGCGGCGATGCCGATCTTCTTTTATCAGGATCAGAACAAGTCAAAAGAACTGCCGGCGAAGATGCAGGACACCACGGGCACAGCGGGTTCTCCCGCCGTCGGCGGCTTGTCCGGACCAAGCCGTTCCGCTTCCGATTCCGATCGCCGTCCGGAATCACCGGAAATTCCCGCCGAAAAGGATGACATCGTCGTGATCGGAACCGAACTCGAGGGCATGTATCTGGCACGAGCCGCCGCGGACGAAGGGTTGAGCGTCAAAATTCTCGATCCCCGCGAAGCGATCGGAGGCCAGCTTCTTCAAGGAGAAATGCTGTTTCTCGACGAACCGCGCGACGATCAGCGGCATTCTCTGCTGCAGAGCCGCGTGAAGGAATTGTTCGACGCATGGAAGAAAGGAAAAATAAGGAAACTTTCCGAATTTAAAGATTATTTCTATCACCACTTGCTTCGCGATCTCCCCGTCGAATCGGGTATCCGCATCAAGGACATCGCGACGAAACCCGGACTTCACGGCGAACAGGCGATTACCTCGATAACGTATCAGACGAAAACCGGGCAAACGAAAAAAATCGAGGCCGACTATTTCGTGGACAACACCGATTTTGCGGCCTTGGTCGGCCGACTGAACGCGACTCGTCTTCCCGGTTTGGAAAAACTTTATGGACTGGCCCGCCCGGAATTCATGGGCAGCGGCATGATGATGAAATTCAAAAACGTCCACTGGCGCAAATTCGCCGATTCGTTCAACAGCCTGCCCCGCAGCCGGATCAATCAACTGTACGGCGGCGGTTATGTTGACGACAGTTTCGCGCTCGGCTTGTCCGGGGTTGCGGCCAGCTATCGGCCCACGACCGACCGCGTTCACCTGCGCGGATTGAACGCTCTCTATCAGCGGGACAGCGAAGTCATCGTCAACGCGCTGATCATTTTCGACGTCGATCCTTCCGACGACGCGTCGATCGCCGAAGCAATGGCCGTCGGAAAAAAAGAAATCCCGCTCATCCTCGACCATCTCCGCCGGCGTCTCCCCGGTTGGGAAAACGCCGAGCTGAATGGATACCCCTCTTATTTGTACATTCGCGAATTCTACCATTACGAGACGGACTACGTCCTCCAAGTGTCCGACGTGTTCGGCGGTCGTATGTTCTGGAACAACGTCAGCATCGCCGGGTACCCCCTCGACCTTCAGGGCGTGCGCGCCGTCAAATGGGGCATCGAAATGGGCCGCCCGGACAAATACGGCATTCCGCTCTCCAGTTTCCTGCTGAAACATTATGAAAACGTCATCGTCGCCGGCAAGCTGGTCGGCGCTTCCGCCGTCGCCTACGGAAGCGCCCGCATCCAGGCCAACACAAGTCTTGCCGCTGAATCGATCGGCATCATTCTCGGACAAATCCATCACCGAAAAAAACTGAAAGAACTAACCCCCGAAGATATGTCCGCTCTTCATCAATACTTAGAAAAGAAGTACCGCATCAAACTGACCGGCGTCGAGAGCCGTAACAAAATCGCCGGTTGGACGGAGGACGAAATCAGGCGCTTGAACAGCGGAGAGATCATCTATCCCGCCTATGTGAACAAAAGAATGTCGGCGACGGCCGCCGTCAATCGTTAGAAAGGAATGAACTCCCGTTCCATCGGTTCCGGAACGACACACCGCGACTGCATCTCGTAATGACTCCCCCGCTCGGCCGCCTCGTGCAGGCCGACCATCGCCTCCAGCACGTGAAACGCAAGCTCCCCGTCCGCCCGGTGCCGCCGGCCGGTCAGAATCGCTTCGGCCATGTCGGCCGCCCCAAGTCCGCGGCAGTTGTCGGTATAACCGGGATCCGGAGGGATTTCCTTCCACTCCGACTCGTCGCGCCGTCGACAGCGCACCGCACCGCCGAAATGGTTCGGATCCGGCGCCACTAGCGTCGCTTCGCTGCCGTAAATCTCGATGCACGGCAAACTCGTTCCTCCGAACGCGTCGAAACTCATGACGACCGAACCGATCGGCCCGGCCTCGAAGTCAAACACTCCGGCGACGTGAGTCGGCACTTCGACGCGCACCTTTTGCCCGCGCTTCGGTTCGCTCAAGATGACGCGTTCCGGAAACGACGCGCGCGCCGACCCGGTTACCCGGCGGATCGGCCCGAGCATGGCGACGAGCGCGGTTAAATAATAAGGGCCCATGTCGAAGAGCGGTCCGCCGCCGGACTTGTAATAAAATTCCGGATCGGGATGCCAATGCTCGTGGCCCCGGCCGATCATGAACGCGCATGCGCCCACCGGCTCGCCGATCGCCCCGCTGCGGACAAGCCGGATCGCCGTCTGCAGCCCGCCGCCGAGAAACGTGTCCGGCGCGCAGCCGACGCGCAACCCTTTGCGGGCGGCCGTCTCGAGAATGCGCCGCCCCTCGTCGAGCGTAACCGCGAGCGGTTTTTCCGAATAGACGTGTTTGCCCGCTTCCAGCGCGCGAATCGATACGTCGGCGTGCGCCGCCGGCACCGTCAGGTTGATCACGAGTCCGATCTCCGGATCGGCCAGCAGTTCTTCGACCGAACAGGCGCGGACGC
The DNA here is from genome assembly GCA_002507565.1 of Candidatus Reconcilbacillus cellulovorans. Lineage (GTDB taxonomy): Bacteria > Bacillota > Bacilli > Paenibacillales > Reconciliibacillaceae > Reconciliibacillus > Reconciliibacillus cellulovorans. Next base: position 3,839 of record MOXJ01000045.1, on the reverse strand, counting down.
CGTACGCCTCGGCCTGCCGTTTCGCCCGCTCGGCCACAAGATCGGCACAGGCGACGATTTCAAGAGGAGGAAACCTCTTTCCGTTTGCCAGGTAAACGCTGCTGATTGCCCCGCAGCCGACGATGCCCGCCTTCACCCTGCTCATCGCTGACTCCCCCTTGTCTTTTCGCCGGCGCACGGCATCGGAACCCGTCCGTCGCCGGACCGCTTTCGTCAGTTCGGGCTGTCGCCCATGCCGGTGTATTGCGCGTCGATCAACCCGACGCGCGCCGAATCGTCGTCCAGCAGCTCCAATGCCTTGTCCTTTCCTTCTGCCGCCCACAAAAACCCGCGCCGCATGATTTCTTTGACCTGCGGCATGGCGACGATATCGGCCTGATGGCCGAGCGAACAGTAAAACACACGGCCGAGCCCCCACCGTTTCGTCCAGACGACCGGCATGTCGACCGGTCCGTTCGCCGCATGAGGCCCGGGAACGGTCGGAAACCGCGTCGTCGCCAGCACTTCCACGGCGGGATCGACGTGTAGGTAATACTGCTCCGACCGGACGACGAAATCGCCGATGCCTTCCAGCAGGGGGCTGGAGCTGTGCCGGATTTCGACTTTGTACTCGACGCCGTCGTTGCCGGGATGCGCCACCCATTGCCCGCCGGTCATGAAATGCCAGTCGACGTTCGACCGGAACGCGTCGCACATGCCGCCGTGGCAGCCCGCCAGGCCGGTGCCGGTCTGGACGGCCAGCGACACATTGCGCACGCGCGCCTTGTCGATCTCTCCCATCGTCCAGATCGGAACGATCAAATGAAGTGCCGTCAGTTTCTCCGCATCGGAAAAGGCGTCCAGCGTATCCGACACTTCAACCTCGAACCCTTCGCCGCGAAGCAGTCCTGCAAAAATATCCGCCACCAGATCCGGTTGATGGCCCGGCCAGCCTCCCCAGACGATCAAAGCGCGTCTCGCCATGAACGCCGTCCCTCCCTCATAACTCCGCGACCTTCACCCATCGCCGCTCGACGATCGAACGGTCGACCGCCTCGAGCACCCGCTGGCACGCGACGCCGTCGGCGAAATCCGGTTCCGGCTGCCGCCCGTCGCGAATCGCCGTGAACAGTTCGTATACTTCGTGAATGAACGTATGCTCGTACCCGATCGTATGCCCCGGTGGCCACCAGGCGTGCATGTAAGCGTGCGCAGGGTCGGTGACGAGCACGCGCCGGAACCCCTGCACGTCGTCCGGATCGTTGCGGAAATACACCTCCAGCTCGTTCATCCGCTCGAAATCGAACCGGACGCTTCCGAGACTGCCGTTGATCTCGAACGCGTTCGTACAGCGATGTCCCGGCGCAAACCGCGTTGCCTCGAACGACCCGAGCGCCCCGCACGAAAACCGCGCCAAAAACAGCGTCGCGTCGTCGACCGTCACCGGCGCTTTCGGCCCGTCCGCCGCAGCTCTTCCCGACAGCCCGGTCATCGCCGCCGGCAGCGGCCGCTCGCGGACGAACGTTTCGCTCATACCGACGACTTCCTCGATCTCTCCGACCAAAAAACGCATCAGATCGATCAGATGCGCGCCGAGATCGCCGTGTGCTCCGGATCCCGCCACCGACCGGTCGAACCTCCAGACGAGCGGGAAATCAGGATCGACAGGCCAATCCTGCAGAAACCACGCGCGGACGTGATAAATCCGCCCGAGCCGTCCGTCACGTATGAGCCGACGCGCCAGCTGCACCGCCGGAGCGAACCGGTAATTGAAGCCGACCATATGGCGGACGCCGGCCTTCTCCGCCTCCGCCAGCATGTCGCGTGCGTCGGCGAGCGAAAGCGCCAGCGGTTTTTCACAAAACACGTGTTTGCCTGCGCGGACGGCTTCGATCGCGATTTCCTTGTGAACATCGCTCGGCGCGTTGATGTCGATCAGGTCGACGTCCGGCCGGCGCACGACGTCCCGCCAGTCCGTCGCCGTATCCTCCCACCCGAACTGCCGCGCCGCCTGCGCGACGCCGTCGCGGTCGCGGCCGCAGATCACTTTCATGACCGGCCGCGGTGCGTCGGGAAAAAACATCGTCAGGTCGCGATAAGCGTGACTGTGCGCTTTTCCCATAAATTTGTAGCCGATCATCCCGATGCGGATTTCGTTCATGACCCTTCTTCCTTTCGTAAAAAATGGGATTTCCACGCGGTGGACGAAGCGCGCACGACGAGTTCGGCCGGAAACAACCAGCGGCCCTCCTCGCTCCGCACGCTCTCGGGCAGAAATTCCGGCAAAGGCTCCGCCGAGAATGACGCCGCTTCCGCCGCTGCAACTTCACCTGTCGTTCTCCTCACACCGGCGCCTGTCGCGGTTGCCGCAGCCGTTCCGCTCGCTTCGGCCGCATCATCTCCTGTAGACCGGTCCGCAGCCGCCCGCCTGCCACCGGAGACGACGCCGGCTAAGCGAAGTACTCTTTCGGCGGCCGCCCTGCCCATTTCGTACAGCGGCACGCGCACCGTCGACAGCGGCGGATCGCAAAGCCGAGCATCGTCGGAATCGTCATAGCCGACGACCGCCAGGTCGCGCCCGACGGCGACGCCGCGTGCTTTCAGCACCTGCACCAGACCGATCGCCATCCGGTCGTTGGCGGCGAACACCGCGTCAAGCCGCCCGACGATCGGCGCGATCCGTTCCTCCGCCGCGCGCGCGCCGCCCGTTCGGCTGTAATCCGCTTCGACGACGAGATCCGGATCGTATGCGATGCCCGCCTCCTCTAGCGCCGCCCGATAACCGGTCAGCCGGTCCCGGCTGTTCGAATAGACGGCCGGCCCGTTCAGAAACGCAATGCGTCGGCAGCCGAGCGCGACGAGATGCCGCACAGCCGCTCGGGCACCCGAGACGTGATCGGCGTCGACCGACGGCAGCCGTTCGCCGGGAACATATTGGCTGACAAGGCAGAATGGCGCGCCCGTCTTCCGCAGCTTCAAAAGCTCCTCCCGCTCCGCCGGAGTGTCTCGCGAACCCAGCACGAGCAGGGCGTCGACCCGTTTTTCCCGGAACAGCGTCTCGTAATCGAACCGTTCGTCCGGGTTTCGAAACAACAACAACAGCCCGTAACCCTTCCTGCCGGCCGCTTCCCCGATGCCGCTCAGCAATTCAGAAAAATAATGCGTCGAAAACAAATGGACTTTCGGAATGTGCGGAACGACGACGCCGAAATGCCCGCTTCGCCCCAGCGCGAAATTGCGCGCCACCGCATTCGGCCGGTAACCGAGCGCTTCGGCGGCTTCCAGCACTCTCCGGCGCGTCTTTTCCCGCACCGGTCCGACGCCGTTCAACACGCGTGAGACGGTCGCTTCGGATACGCCTGCGCGTTCGGCGACTTCTTTGCGCGTTGGGATTGTCGTTTCCTCCTTCCCCATCTTTCACCATAAACCCGATTCGAGGAGACACGCAAAAATGTACGCGCGTACATTTTCGCAAAAAAATAAGCGGCCGTCAACTGCTACAAACCGCAGTCCCAACCGCTGCAAAAAATCACGCCTTATTCGCCGCCTTCCGCCGGACAGGTCTTGATGTTCTCCTGCCGCAGCCGCGCGATTTCCTCCGGCGGCAGCCCCGTTACTTCCGCGATAAACCCGTCGTCCATCCCCTTCGCCATCAACCGAACCGCTGTCGCCTTTCGTTCCTCAACCTGACCCTCGACCCGGCCTTCCTCGCGGCCTTTCTTGCGACCTTCCTTCAAACCTTTCTCCCAGCCCCGCCTCTCCGTCTTCTCCAACCACCGGTCCAGCATCCGCTCGAAATTCGTCGCCACTTCTTCCGCCTCCTCCCCGCTTCGCACTTCCTTCAGCCGCCCCAAAAGCGC
>MOXJ01000044.1 GCA_002507565.1 Candidatus Reconcilbacillus cellulovorans | reverse complement strand
GGCTTCCTTTTTGGGATTTGGGATGTGAGGTCTCTTCGCTTTCCGCCCCCGAAAATCCTGCCAAGGGCATCCCCTACTTAAACTTTACACGCTCTTTGCGCGAACGGCCCGGCGCCGCGGCTGGCGCGAAAGCCGCCTGCCGGTTTGCCCGCTTTCCGCGGACGGCGTATAATCGGGACAGAGGAGGGAACGGCCGTGAAATACGCGCGCTTGGGCCGATCGGGCCTGAAAGTCAGCCGGCTTTGCCTCGGCACGATGAATTTTGGCGTCCACACGGACGAGAAGGAAGCGTTCCGCATCATGGACGCGGCGCTGGACGCCGGCATCAACTTTTTCGATACGGCGAACGTTTACGGATGGGGGAAAAACGCCGGACGGACGGAGGAGATCATCGGCCGCTGGTTCAGGCTGGGCGGCGGACGGCGGGAAAAGGTCGTGCTCGCCACAAAAGTGTACGGGTCCATGAGCGATTCGCACGACGGGCCGAACGACGAGCCGGGACTGTCGGCCTACAAAATCCGCCGGCATCTCGAGGCTTCCCTGCGCCGGCTGCAGACGGACCATATCGAGCTCTACCAGATGCACCACATCGACCGCAGGGTGTCGTGGGACGAGCTGTGGGGCGCGTTTGAAACGGCCGTGTCTCAGGGGAAAATCGGTTACGTCGGTTCGAGCAATTTCGCCGGATGGGACATCGCCGTGGCGCAGGCAGAAGCGAAAAAACGGCATTTGCTCGGCCTCGTATCCGAACAGCACAAATACAATCTGCTGTGCCGGCTGCCCGAGCTGGAAGTGCTGCCGTCGGCGGCGTATCACGGACTCGGCGTCATTCCGTGGAGCCCGCTCGCCGGCGGGATGCTGTCGAGCCGCGCGCTGGAGCGGCCCGGAGAACGGACCGCGCAGGCCAAAGACGGCATCGAGCGTCATCGCCCGGAGCTCGAGGCGTTCGCCCGTTTTTGCCGGGAGATCGGAGAACGGCAGGAACATGTGGCGCTGGCCTGGCTGCTCGCCCGGCCGGAGGTCACCGCGCCGATCATCGGGCCGCGGACGGTGGAACAGCTGGAAGACGCGCTGCGGGCGTTGGACATTGAACTGTCCGACGAGACGATGAAACGGCTGGACGAAATTTTCCCGGGGCCGGGCGGAAGCGCGCCGGAAGCGTATGCGTGGTAATCGTTCCGGCCGTCGTCGACGTCGGATCGAGAGGTTGTCGAAATGGAAGAGCGAATGAAATATTTTACTGTAGAAGAAGCCAACTCCCTGTTGCCTGCGCTCGACCGCGACATCCGCGAGCTGCAGCGAATCAAGCGGGAGTTTGCGGAGAAGTTCGCCCGTCTGCGCGCGTTGCGGCAGGCGAACAGTGCGGCCTCGGCCGACGGCGATCCGTTTTTCGAGCTGGAATGCGAACTGGAGTTTTTGCAGCTGGAAGCGCGGACGTATATCCGATCGATCGGGCTGAAAGGCGCGCAGCTCAAGGATATCGACATGGGGCTCGTCGATTTTCCCGCCCGACTGAACGGGCGCGACGTTCTGCTCTGCTGGAAGCAGGGTGAGCCGCGCGTGATGCATTATCACGGGTGGGACGAAGGATACGCCGGGCGGAAACCGCTCGAGCCGCCGCCCGGGGACGGGGAGTGATCCGTCGTGCGCGATCGTCCTGACGGCGAAAGGGAGGCCGACGGCCGTTCCTCCGTCGGTTCCGCCGTCGTCCGGCGCCGGCCGACGCGGCTGTTGCAGCCGGCGACCGGGTTTTTGCGCGGGTATACGCATACGCTGAATCCTTACGTCGGGTGCGCGTTCGGGTGCGCCTACTGTTACGTGCGCCGGATGCCGGTGGCTTTGTTTCGCGGCCGGCCGTGGGGCGCATGGCTCGAGATCAAGGAAGGGGCGGCGGCGCTGCTCGTCCGGGAACTGCGCGCGGCGAAGCGGAAGGGACCGGTGACGATTTTTATGTCTTCGGCGACCGATCCGTATCAGCCGGCGGAATTCCGTGAGCGCGTCACGCGCTGCTTGCTGGCGGCGATGCTGGAGGAGCCGCCCGACGTGCTGTTCGTGCAGACGCGCAGTCCGCTCGTCGTGCGGGACGTTGATTTGTTCCGCGGATTGCGGGAAGCAGGGACGGAAGTTTTGGTCAGTGTGACGGTCGAGACCGACCGCGACGACGTCCGCCGCGCGTTCGCGCCTGCTTCGCCGCCGATCGCCGCGCGCCTGGGGGCGCTCGCCCGGCTTCGCGCCGCGGGGGTGCCGACGCAGGCGGCGGTGGCGCCGGTGTTGCCGTGCACGGAGCGTTTCGCGTCGCTTCTGGCGCGGGTGACCGACCGCGTGGTGATCGACGATTATTGGATGGGCGACGGCAGCGGCGGGCGGAGGACGGAGCGGCTGGGCGTCCGGGCGGTATACGAGCGGCTTGGGTTGGCAGACTGGTATTCGCCGGACGCCTGGCGGGGTGTGGCCGCGCAGTTGGTGAGCGTGTTCGGCGAATCGCGGGTGCGTGTCAGCTGCGAGGGGTTTCGGCCGACCTTCTAAATGGTGAGACCTGAGAAATACGCGTATGAAGGCGAAAAAGTCCGGCCTAGAATAGCCGGATTTCATGAAAACTTATTTAGGGGACATATAGAGTCAATTTCGAGTCTGTTAAGGAAGGCAAGGGATTGGATGAATTATTAAGATTCGTATATTTTGCCGGGTAATACGACCAATATTCGCTGTTATTGCGACGACCCGCAAGCATGACGTCGACGGTTGTTCCCGAATAAGGGAAGGTGTATTTATAGTCAAAGGTAGATGAAGAAACGACTGTCATCTGAGCTACATTCCATTGTGTACTTGAAGTCGGTTTGAATATAATGTAAGGGTTGACCGGAACCCTCTTTCCAACATCCGTATCATAAGCGCGAACATAAAGCGTACGAGATGCACTGTGATAATCGACCCTTTTGAAAACAGCAGCGTCGTCACTGAATTGAGCATTACCCCAGTCGAAATTATTGGGGCTTACACTGATACGGCTGTCGAGGGAAGAATAGCTTGACAGTACTTCCCAATGAAGGTGAGGGCCGCAATCGCCACAACCGGTGTTGCCGACAACTCCGACCCACGTGTTTCTAGAGCTGATTATAGAACCTTTTGTTATTGCAGGGTTTATTCTATCTAGATGCATATACAATGAATATACTATCGAATTATTTATATTATACTTTAAAACAACAAAATTACCTCCTGTATCGGACCACCCTTTATCTTCGACAAATGCATTATTTGCTAATGGATAAACATAATGCGTTCTATCACCATACGAATCAATTCCAGGGTGGTTCTCTTTTGCTCTAGGCTCATTCCACGAGCTATTGACCCGATATTGTAAACTGTGATTGAGGGGGAAACCGAAAGCCGTCCGTGGAACACTGGAATACATTTCTTGAAACCTCATCGTTCCTGCTGCTTGAACAGACCAGGACCATATCGTCGTTACAAGAAGTACGGCAGTGACTACAACTACAACATATTTTTTACTATTCTTTTCTTTTGATGTCATCTCGATCTCCTCCTAACCGAACATCCAAAATCCATGATCCTTTCTCTGTCGTGGATACCACCACTTGGTCCGATTCCAGCCAAGAAAGCGCACCATTCGGATCAATCTTTCCCATTTCAGTAATAGAAGGGATAAAATCTAATTTCTTTGTTTTCACATTGAGAATAAAGAGCTCACCGCCATATTCTTTATCTCCTCTTTGTGCATAAAATGCAAATCGACTGTTACTGAAATCCCAATCCCCTTTCATGAATACATAATAAGGATGTTTATGTGGGATCAAAGTCTGTTCTGATGTTTGTAGGTCTAAAATAACAATATCCGACTTCACTACACTGTCGTCATTCACTGGGTTATACAGTACATACCTGCCGTTCGGCGAGACGCTGATCGGCGTTCCGTGTATCGCGTATTTTTGGACTTGCCTCGTCTTGACATGAAAATCATATAGATCTCGGTTGCCTCCATATACAATAACCTTCTCTTCTTTAGCAAAGATAGGATATAGACTTCCCTCTTTTTCACCATCCATCCACTTTTCCAACTGTCCCGTCTCAACGTCCACCACCCAAATGCCGCTTTCCCAACGCCACGGGAACCGGTCCCGGTTCGACGCAAATACGATCCGACGATCATCAAGCCACATGGATTGCGATACCCAATTCAACGGTCCGTTCTCCGGCAAAGCCTCAAGCAATTCCGCTTTCGTCACCATCCCTGGACGGCGTTCGCCGGTTGTTTTCGAAGCCCCGCTTTCATTTGACGCACCGGATGGTTCCGATCGCATCCGCAGACGCGCAACAGCATCTCGTGCTTCTTTTGGCAAGCTTTCTTCCGCAATCTCATCAGGTAGATTCCACAGTTGCATATACCGATTCATCGCTTCCTCATAACCCGGCCCCGATACGTCTTTCCACCCTGTTCCGTCCGCCGCCGCTACCCAAAGCGCTTCGCCCGTCTCCAGGAAAATCCGGCCGCCGTCCGGCGAACGGCCGAATCGCGCGCGGTTTTCGTCGCACGATGCGATCACTCCGTTAACCCGCACACATGTGATGTCGATCGGCTCTCCCTGCCGGTCGCGGAACGACATGACGACCGATTCCGCAGGTACCGGTTCCGCACGGTCCGGCCGGTAGGCGGCGATCGTGCGGTAACCCTTTTTTCGGATGTCGAGGTAAGGAGTCAAATCCTGACTTTCACTGACGAGCAGCGTTTCGCCGCGAATCTGGACGGCTTTGAGATTGCCGTCGCCGGCTCGTTTCCAGGTGGGGCCGGCCGTTACGGGCTGATCGGCGGAGAGAAAGAGAAACAGCAGTTGGACAGTAGCCGCCATTGCGATGCCCAGCACCCAGATTCTTTTTGAACTAGCATGTTTCAAAGTCATCAGATAATCCTCCAATTCTCTGGATTTTATTCATGATCACTATAGCATATCAATTTTTTCTTGTCAAATTTTTCGCATGCAAAGCCGGGAGGCGCGGTGGCGACACAAGGTGCGGCAGAAGTTGTTGCAGGACCAGGCGATGATGCTGGAAGGACGTACGAGGAAGGGTTACAGCAGGGGGTGATGAGGGAAAAAGTAGTAAAATAATAGATATATATGTAATCACGATCGCGAAAGTCACGGAGGTAACGGAGGAAGACGTTCACGCGCTGACGGACCGCGGCAAATCGTCAAACAACTAACGAAGCGCGGTATGATGCTGCTTTTTCTTATTCAAAAAGTCTGAAAGAATCATCTCTTACAGTCTCTTATAAAAATCAAAACACAGCAACAACCCTCTTGACACAACGCGGGGGGGAGTAAAATACTTCCCGGAAGTTATCGCACAAAACTTGCCGGAGAAAGGGGGTTCTAGCTCAAACACCGCAGACGATGAGGTTTTCAATCAAGTCGTTAAACTTCACGACATCAGAAGGAAAGGGGGGCGGACATTCCGTGCATCTAGATTCCGTAATTTGCAGCGCAGTCTTTGGAAATATACCTCGGTCAAGGATGTCACAAAACAATAGGTTTGGATGAGGACGGTTGGGCGGACTTCGGAGCGTGGGCGGAGGAGGGGATGTTGGAATTCCGCTACCGGTCGCGACGCTTGCTGATATGTCGTCTGAACGAAGTCCGGTCGGTCCTGGAGACCGCCGTTGTCCTGAAAGCAACGACCTGTCGCGGGGGTCGGACGGAGGAAGGGGAGCTCGTGTCCAGCTCTTTGGACGTGTTGCCGGTGTCGGAAGAGGCAAAGAGGCAGTACCATCGGACGTACGCGCACACGGTCTGGATGGAGCGGGAGCGAGCGGACCGCAAGGGGCTTTGGCGGTATTGGTTGGAGTTGGCGGACTGGAGGGGGCGGGTATGGACGTCGAAGGCGTTAGCCACTTTATCGATCCATATATTCGCATATTCACAGACAGTTGACAGGCGTTGTTGTGTCGCGATATTGCAGGGATGTCACTATTCCAAGAAAAGTGATGGGGGAGGGAAGTATGGACATAAACAAACTTACTATTTTATAGATAGTACTAATCATTGATGGTTAATAAGCTGAAAGGAGTAATGACAATGAGAAGAAATGTTATTATTTCATTATCCACAATTAGATTAATCCTTTACGCAACCTTTGCATATGAAGGTAGTGATACCAAACATACTCTGAGTTACAGTTCTGTAGATTCAGGGGAGATTAGATGGGGAGAATCAACTAAGTATACAAATGCATGGAATCATGCCGTTTCGACTTGGAATGCCTTGGGTAACGTTAATATCGCTCCTGATGATGCATCGACTTGAGAAGACTTAACTATTTCGGATGTAAATAAACCCAGCGAAACATGGACAGGATTATATACTTATTACCCAGGTTGTCCTATTTCATACAAAATTCAATTTAGCACAGCAAATATGGATGTATTAGGTAGAACGGAGAATCGTAATAAAAAGACGGCTACAGATGAGTTAGGTCATGCTCTCGGTTTGGGGGATCATTACGAAAATATTTATTCGACAATTATAATGTATGGTATAATGTATGCATATGCCTCATCTGAAACAACACCAAAAGCACATGATATTCAAGATTACAGAACAAAAATCCATAATAAGGAGTAATCTTTTCAATAAATGAATTTACAATTGAAAAGGGAAGATACCTCTTGTCAGCTGAGGCCTTGACCTGCTGTACCAGTCGAAACAACGACTCCGTAGAGGAGCTGAACCCGATCTTCACCGTGATCCCAAATATGTAAGTGAGGTATGGACATTCAACACGAAATTATATAAAAGTGGAAAAAGTAAAAATTTATTGAAGGAGGAAAAACAATGAAGAAGAAAGCACTTATACCGTTTTTAATTACTTGTTTTCTTATTATTTCAATTAAAAGCTATAAATATCTTTACAAACCTAATCGTGTAGCTATTGGACATGGAGAATATGCTTTTGATATTACGGATAAAGAATTGCTAGTTGGCTGGGCTGACAATGTTTTTATTGGAACAGTGCTAAAAAAAGAAAAGGAGATCAAGGATGATGTAAGTCCTCTTTCTATTTACGAGGTAAAAGTAGAAGAAAATATTAAAGGGAATTTATATGGCAATATTAAAATAAGCCATAGAGGGGGATATGATAACGATAAAAAAGTTTTGTTTAGGTTTGAAGGTGACGACTATTTAAAAGTAGGTGCTAAGTATTTGTTTGTATCCAGATATGATTCTGAAACAAGTACTCATAGGATAGTTCCGGTTGAAGGTGATATTGCTTTAGATAGTAAAGAAAAAGAACAAAAGGTAAAAAAGGAGTTTGAAAGGGCAAAAGTGAATCAAAAAAACTATTTGAATGATTGAGGTAAATTCATAGAATCGATAGTCAAGACAGATTCCATTTTTGGTGGCAGAATAGCACATACCTCAATCCGTGAATGTCGGCTCATTCGCCGCTCGAAGATCAGGATTAGACGGCTTCCGTTTCACTTACATCTTTTTACAAGTGAAAGGTGCAAAATAGGCTAAAGTCGCTCCCTTGCTGCTGTTAGATTTCGTTCAATAGCCCTCACCTGTTTATCGGATGAGATTTCGTATGCTGTTTAAGGCGCGGCTAAGGCAATCGGAGGGGCGAGTTGGATTCCCGGTCAATTCAAATCGGGCGGTAACAGAAGCCAAAGGGGTTGTTCATCAAGCAACTCCCTTGGCTTCATTCCGTTTCGTCACGGTTGAACGGTTTCTGGAGCTTGCTCGCCCCTTTCGGAAGACTGTAGCGCAAATTCGATCAGGGCGTCGACTTCGCGCTTTTCTTTTTTGGAAAATGAAATCGTTTGAACCTCTTGGCGGATCAGGGGGTGTCGGGAGGTGAGACGACCGTCGGGCTCAATTCGTAGAACCCCTTGAATACCGCCCGCAATGCTGAACGTATCGGGCTGGCCATCATATTCTTTTAAAAGGAATAACAAATAATTTTTACCGAATTCCAAAACATCGCCCTCAATCTCACGGTTCTGAATGGAACCGATTTGATAGAGTTTGATTTCGTCCAGTTTATTGCCCTTCAATGTAGAAATAACTTGAACGTTAGAAATCACGCCGTATTTCCTTTGTTCCGCCGCGGCATAGGGGCGACCGACAATGATCAGATCGGATTTTTGTCGAATCTCTTTCAAAGAGCCGAACCCGATGTATGCTGCTTCACCTGATGGAACGCTCGTGGTGTGGGCATAGAATTTTTCGTGATTGTAGGATGTAAAAGGGATTGTGGAAAGAAGAAATAGAATAAAAAGAAAAATCATGAAAATGGTAGACTTGTTCATTTTCATTCACCTTATCTGATCGTAGAGAACACCGCTAGGTTATATTATATCTAACACTTTCGTGACTTCTCAACATGTACGGTTCGCGAAACTCCAGCGGTTCCACCCCCTGAATAGATCAAGAGACCGGGCACTTTTCCCGGTCTCCTGATCCAACCTTCAGAGCTTACGCTTCCTCCAGCCACAGCACACTCGTCACGCCGCGCGGATAATATTTGCTGGCGGTGATGACGCCGGCGACGATCTGGTCGCTCCAGCTCCACACCGAATGTTCCGGATGCGTCAGCCAGGCGACGTGCGCGCGGTCGGCCGCCCGACCGGTGTCGTCCCACGGCAGGCCGAGAATGCGCCGCGCGACGAACTGGCACAAATAAATTTTGCTCAGCCACGAATTGTCGCTAGTCGACGAGATTTTCCATCCGCCGTCCGCAAACAGACAGACGCCCGGCACGAGCACCGTCCGCAAATGCCGTTTCAACGCGCGGATATAGTCGCCGTAAGGCCCGTCCTCGGCGAGGACGTCGCGCCTGCCGCAAAAATACGGAAAAACGAGTCCCTCGATCGCCGGGATGATTTTCGAATCGTTGCCGCCCTCGAACACCGCCGGGATATAGCCTTCCGGTTTCGCGCGGGCGACGATCGAGCCGGCGCACCGGCGCGCCTGTAGCGCTGCTTCTTCCGCCAGATGCGGCCGCCCGTGGTCACGGAAAATTTTCTCCAGCGCCACATACGCTGCCCAGCATTTGCCAGCGAGATACAGGTTGTTGCGCGCCTGCCCGAGCGAGGCGTCCAGGCTGTCGTATGTCGTGATTTCCGCACCGCCTTTCGTCCGGCTGGAGTCGAGGCTCATGATGCCGTCGCGCTTGTCCGGGTCGGGATGGTCGCGGTTCAGCATGCTTTGGAAGCAACGCTCAAGCAGCGGCAGCCGCATGGTCAGCCAGTCGCGGTCGCCGGTGTGTTCGGCGTAGACGGCGGCGCAGAGCACCCAGTTGACGAGCTGTTCGTGCGTCATGTAGGAAAAACATCCGGTCAAGCCGACCTTTTCGTATGCCGAATAGCCCGGCCGCGAGACGACGTTGGCAACGCCCATGTCGTGCGTGAAGCTGACGCCGCCGGGATATTCCGTCGCGTCGCCGGGAAAACGCACCGTGTCGACGTAGCTGAACCGGTCGGCGAACATGTCGAGGGCGTTTTTCACCGTCCACGGGTTCATCCGCAGCTCGAAAAACAGATGGTCGACCGTCAGGTCGAACGTGTTCATCATCCGGTATTCGCCTTCGTTGACGACCCAGAACGGCCGGCCGTCCTCCAGTTCGAGCAATTCCGTGTTGCCGTAGTAGCTGCGGATCGCGTGCGACATCATGAACTTTTGCTCGTCGGACAGCGGCGCGTTGTCGATCTGCCGGTCGGCCGCGCGGCAGACGTCGGCGTAGGCGTCGAACCGGGAAAGCGCGTAGTCGGCGACGTCCTCGATCGAGCGGAAAAATTTCGTGTAGAAATACCGCGATTCCAGACCGGCCGTCGCCGTCCCGCCGCGGTAAAAGCAGACGGCGATGCGGAACGTCGCCGATTCGCCGGCGGGCACGTCGAACATCAGCGCGCCGACGGTGCCGAGGCCGAAGGCGTCGTTTTCGACGTGTTCTTCGCGGAGAATCGCCTCCAGGCTGAAGCCGAGCGCGGCGCGGACGCCTTCGCGCGCGTAGGTCGCCAGCGCGACGTGCCGCCCCTGGCCGACGCCGGCGATCCGACCGCCGGTCGTGTCGTTCAGCCGGCGCATGGCGGTGTAGGGGTCGGTGCCGGCGAAGCCGAAAAACGCCCGGCGCGGCCGGCTGCAGGCGCGGTTGTCGACGGTCAGCTCGGCGAGCACTGCCGGCACGAGCGCGTCGCGCAGCTCGTCCGCGGACGCCCGGGTCGGATCCGGCACCGGCCGCACCTGCGAGTACAGGCGGAACGTCAGGTCGCCCGCGCGCCACGTGTCGGTCGCGACGCGGAAATCGCGCTCGATCCGGTCGCGGGCGAAAGGCGAGATGAACGGCGGTGCGGAGGCCTCCTGCCCCCAGCCGTCCGCGGAACCGCCGGCGCTTTCCGCGGTGTCGCCGCCGTCGGCGGTATACCGCCGGCTTTCATCGGAATCCGGCGCGTCGTAAAACGGCAGCGCCTCATACCGATCGCCTTCCCGCGTCTCGATGCCGATATAGACGTTTTGCCGCGGCGGCCGGCCGAGCTCAAGGTCGAATCCGCCGGAGGCGCCGGGAAAGCCGAGCGTGAAACTCGCGAACGCCCCGATCGGCGCGTGATGGGCGTTGAAAAACCGGTTGAACGTGGACGCCATCGATTCGTCGCGCTCCTTTCGCAAAACGGACATGGTCTTTTCCCAACATCATCGTATCGGCTTTTTGGCGCGGAGAAAAGGCACAAATCAAACCTTGAGATGGACAAAACGAACCAAAACGTTGACCGACCGGTCAAGAAGGAGGTACAATGGGATTGACCGATTGGTCAATTCCGGAACAAGTCGTCCATCCGGGGAGATGAGCGCGCATGCACGCGATCGAAACGCGCGGACTGACCAAAAGGTACGGCGGAAAAACCGGCATCGCCGACGTGACGTTCGCCGTCGACGAGGACGAGATGTTCGGCTTTATCGGGCCGAACGGCGCCGGCAAGAGCACGACGATCCGGACGCTGCTCAACCTCGTGTTTCCGACGTCGGGAAGCGCGAAGGTGTTCGGCATGGACATCGTGCGGCAGTCCCGCGACATTCGCCGCATCGTCGGCTATTTGCCTGCGGAAGTCCGCTATTACGACGACATGCGGGTGTCCGACCTGCTGGCATACTCTGCGCAGTTTTACACGACGTCCGGGGCGAGCGCAGCGGACATGCGCCGGCGCGCTGTCGAACTGGCCGAGCGGCTCGGCCTCGACCTCGCGGCCAAAATCGAAGACCTGTCGTTCGGCAACCGGAAAAAAGTCGGCATCGTACAGGCGCTCCTGCACGAGCCGCGCCTGCTTGTGCTCGACGAACCGACGGCCGGGCTCGACCCGCTCGTGCAAAACGAGTTCTACGCCCTGCTGCGCGAAGAGCGGGCGAGAGGCACGACGGTTTTTCTGTCGTCGCATGTGCTCGGCGAAGTCCGCAAACTGTGCGACCGGGTGGCGATCATCCGCGAAGGGCGGCTCGTCGCGGTGGAAAAGGTCGAACGGCTTGTCCGCGATCGTGTGAAAAAAGTGACGCTTGCGCTCGATCGGCCCGAAGATGTGGAACTCCGGCTCGACGGCGTCGTGCGCCGGGAGACGTCCGACGGCGCGCTGACGCTTTTTTACCGGGGGGACCCGAAGCTCCTGCTCGACGCCGTCCGGGAGCTGCCGTTTTCGGACATCCGCATCGAGGAGCCGTCGCTCGAGGAAGTGTTCATGCACTATTATGCGCGGGAAGAGGGGAGCGCTGATGGTTCTGTTTCGCCGTGAATTTCGCCGCGGCCTGAAAGCGGCTGCCGTCTGGTGGGCCGTGATGGCAGGGCTGATCTGGGTGACGATGAGCGTTTACGGCCAGTTCGCCGAGCAACAGGAAAATCTGAAAAAGCTGCTCAGCGCCTATCCCGATTCGATCAAGGCGGTTTTCGGGATGGACCGCGTCGATATGACGACGCCGATCGGTTTTTATGCGGTCGAGGTGTATTTCATGGTGACGCTTCTCGGCGCAGTATACGCCGTAACGGTCGCCGGGCCGATGCTGGTCAAGGAGGAAAACGACAAGACGGCCGAGTTTCTGCTGGCCAAGCCGATCAGCCGCACCGCCGTCGTCACGGAAAAGCTGCTCGCCGTCGGCGCTCATCTGGTGCTGTTCGACGTCGCCGTATTCGCCGCCAGTGTCGTGGGTTTCCGAATAACGGGCGGCGACTGGGATGCGACATCGCTGTTCTTGCTGATGCTCGGCGCGTGGCTGCTGCATGCGACGTTCGCAGCCGTCGCGTTTTTGCTGTCCGCCGCGCTGCGCAAAAGCCGGCATATCGTTTCCGCCTCGATGGCGGTCGTGTTCGTCACGTATTTTTTGGGCGTCGTGTCGGATTTATCGGAGGACCTGAAGGCGCTTCGCTACGTCAGTCCGTTCGAGTACGTCGACGCGGCGGATCTTTTGGCCGGGCGGTCGATCGATGCGGCGGCCGTCGCCGTGCTGGGCGCCGTTTCGATAGGTTGCATGGCTTTGGCCTATTTCCGGTACCGTCGCAAAGACATCGCGGCGTAAAATCGGCGCAGCATATGGAGGGATTCGGGCGTTGGATCGCACGACGGACCGGCTTGCCGCTTTTGAACAGTGGCCGGAGTCGAAAAAACGCCGCCTGCTCGACGCCGCTTATGCGGAGTTCGCCGAACACGGGTACGACCGCGCGTCCACCGACGCGATCGCCAAAAGCGCCGGCATTGCCAAAGGGCTTTTGTTCCACTATTTCGGCAGCAAGAAAAATCTGTACGTTTACCTGTTGCGGCACGCAAGCGACCTGCTGACGGCTAAGACGATCGAGGAACTTGAAAAAAACGCGGCCGACGGCGATGACTTTTTCGACTATCTCCGCGCGATCACGCTGGCCAAGCAGAAAGTCGCCGCCGCGTACGAACGGCAGACGCGGTTTTTGATCAAGGCGTATATCGATCCGCCGTCCGCCGTGCGCGCCGAGACGGAAGCTGTTTTCCGCGCGCAGCGGGAACAGGCGCTCCGTTCGCCTTACGGTCTTGCGCGCCTGACGGAGAAACTCGCTTGCGACCGTCGTCTGCGCGAGGGGGTGTCGCCGGAGACGGTCGTCCGCATCGCGCTGGACGTCGCCGAGGCGCTGTCGGCGCGCTGGCTGAAGCTGCACCGCGACGGTGCGGTCGACCTGCTCCGCGACATGTCGCCGGTCGTCCGCGAGCTGGAGGAAGTGTTCGACGTGATCCGGCACGGCGTCTTCAAGAGCGGCGTCGAAGGGGACGCGGAATGAGAAGCCGTTCGGTATAATGGAAGGAGGAGGGGTGCGCGTGATTTACGTGACGGTCGCGCTGTTCGCCGAAGCCAAGCCGATCGTCGACCGGTTTCGCTTAAAAAAGACGGCGATTCAGCCGGCGGGGAAGTTTCAGACGTTCGCCGGCGACGGGATGGCGCTGGTCGTCGGCGGTACGGGGGCGCTCGCCGCCGCGGTCGCGACCGCCGCTTTGTTGTCCGCGCGGCCGCCGGAAGAGGGCGACGTTTTTTTGAACATCGGCTTGTGCGGAGCCGTCGATCCCGGGCTTGAGGTTAGACAGGCGATTTTGGCCCACAAAATCGTTCACCGCGAAACGGGCCGCGCCTATTATCCGGACGTGCTCGTCCGGCATCCGTTTCGCGAAGCGGTGGTCGAAACCGTGCCGCGCGTCGTGCGGCGCGTTCCGGCGCGCACAGCGGACGCGGTGGACATGGAGGCGGCCGGATGCTTCGAGGCGGCGTCGGCGTTTTTGCCGCCGCACCGGCTGGCGTTCGTCAAAATCGTCTCCGACCGCGTCGAAGTCGGCGACGGAGAGGTCGAACATGGCGG
The DNA here is from genome assembly GCA_002507565.1 of Candidatus Reconcilbacillus cellulovorans. Classification (GTDB taxonomy): domain Bacteria; phylum Bacillota; class Bacilli; order Paenibacillales; family Reconciliibacillaceae; genus Reconciliibacillus; species Reconciliibacillus cellulovorans. Next base: position 2,252 of record MOXJ01000044.1, on the reverse strand, counting down.
ACCATGCGACGGGAGCGCGGACCGGCGTGCGGCCGTCGGCGGCAATGGTATGACCGCCGAGCGGGTGGCCGAACTGGTAGAAGCGTGTCTGGACGACTTGGAGGACTGGCTGTTCCAGTGGGCTGTTTCTGGAAAAACCGCGCTCGACGGCCGTCCGACGGTCGACGGTGCCGAAAGCCGTCCGCCGAGCGCGCCTCCGGATCGCGACGAGGAGCAACTGGTCGCCCTTGTCGGCGACAGGTTGCGCCTGACGGAAACGATGCGCTGCGAACTCCGACGGCTTGTTCGGCATTACCGGCTCAGGACCGGACGGTTGCCGACGTGGCTTCTCGACCGGACGGACCCGCCGCCGAACTCGAAACAAGAGGTGAAAGCGCGATTTGAGCAAATCCGAAACGAATTTCTTTCTTCCGCATTTTTCGCATCTTTACATTGAAAAAGAGGCGCGGCGGTACGAGCTGGCGCAGAAGGTCGTCGACCGGCTGCCCGGCGCGACGGTCGTCGAGATCGAGCGTTACACCGACGTGTTCGCGCGCCCGAGGCAGCGTTTTTCCGAACAAAAACGGTCGCGGAAGCTGATCCTGGCGGTCAAGCGGCCGCCGTTCGTCTATCGCGGCGCGGACGTGTGCCACCGGTTCGGCCACGAGCACTTCTATTACGCCTCGACGGTGCTCAATTGCGTATACGACTGCGAGTATTGTTTTCTGCAAGGCATGTTCCCTTCGGCGAACCTGGTTGTTTTCGTCAATCTGGACGATTTCTTCGCCGAAGTCGACGCCCTGCTGACGCGCCATCCGCTCTTTCTGAGCGTTTCGTACGAATCGGATTTGCTGGCGCTGGAACGGCTCGTGCCGACGGCGTCGCACTGGATCGCGTTTGCGGCCGAGCGCCCCGGTCTGACGCTGGAGATCAGGACGAAAAGCGCTAACTATGCGGCGATCCGCCGTCTGCCTCCCGTTCGAAATGTGGTGCTGGCCTGGACGCTGTCGCCCGACCCGATCGCCGGACGCTACGAGGCGTTTGCGCCGGGACTCGAAGCGAGACTGGAAAACGCCCGCCGGGCCGCCGAAGACGGCTGGCCGGTCCGGCTTTGTTTCGATCCCGTTCTGCATGTCGAAAATTGGCGCGATCTGTATGCGGAGCTGGTCGACCGGACGTTCACCTCGATTCCGGCGGATCGCGTGCTGGACGTCAGTATCGGAACGTTCCGGGTGCCGAAGGATTACTTGCGCGTCATGCGGAAAGCGCGTCCCGATTCCGCGCTTCTGCACGAACCGTACGAATGCCGCGACGGCGTGTGCGGGTTGCCCGCCGAGGCCGAACGCCGACTGAGAGAATTCGTCGCCGAGCGGGTGGCCGCGTATTTGCCGCGGGAGAAAATCTTCGTATGACGCGGTGCCGGCCGGTCGCGGTGCGCTTTGTTATCCGCCGCGCAGCTGTGCGATTTCCTCCGGCGACAGCCCCGTCAGCTCGGCAACCTCTTCCTTCGCCATCCCCTTCGCCAACATCCGACGCGCCAGCTCCCGACGCTCCTCACGCCGGCCTTCTTCTCGCCCTTCCTGTCGGCCCCGCTCCCAACCCTTCCTCTCCCAGTACAACATCCCCTCGAACACCGGCTCCTGCTCCTCCGGTCGAAGCGCCTCCAGCTCCTTCCTCAACATCGCCTCTTCCCCCTCCTCCATCGGCATGTACGTCTCGAAAAATCCCGCCACCAGCCGCTTCTTCGCCTCGTCCACCTTCAGCCGCCCCAACATCCGCAAAAACGCAAGCCGCACCTGCACCCGTTCTCCTTCCTCATATCCCATCTTCGCAAGCAGCGCCGCCGCCGGATTCTCCAGCTCCGCATACGCCCGCCAGTTCAGCTTCCCCAGCTCCAGCGCGTAAAACCGAAACTGCAGCACCTCCAGAAACGGCACCTTCATCTCGAACCCGTCCGGCTCGTCTTCCCCGCGCCGGTATCCGAACACCGCCACCGGCACGATCCGCTTGCGCAGCTTCTCGTACAGGCGCGCAAAATACACGAACATCCGCTCGTGAAAATCCCGCTGCCGCGCTGCCTGCGTCTCCACATGCACGACGATGACGCCGTCTTCGCCTTTGAGCTTCGTCTCGACGAGCAGGTCGACGTAGCGCACGTCGCCGCGCGCGACGTCGGTGAACAGCTCCTGGCGCAGGAACGAAAGGTGGGAGAAGTCGATATGGCGCGCGGCGTCGGGAAAAAACAAGGTCATGAAGTCTTCAAAGAACGTCGA
>MOXJ01000043.1 GCA_002507565.1 Candidatus Reconcilbacillus cellulovorans | reverse complement strand
TCGACGTTCTTTGAAGACTTCATGACCTTGTTTTTTCCCGACGCCGCGCGCCATATCGACTTCTCCCACCTTTCGTTCCTGCGCCAGGAGCTGTTCACCAACGTCGCGCGCGGCGACGTGCGTTACGTCGACCTGCTCGTCGAGACGAAGCTCAAAGGCGAAGACGGCGTGATCGTCGTGCATGTGGAGACGCAGGCGTCGCGGCAGCGAGATTTTCACGAGCGGATGTTCGTGTATTTTGCGCGCCTGTACGAGAAGCTGCGCAAGCGGATCGTGCCGGTGGCGGTGTTTGCGTACCGGCGGGGGGAAGACGAGCCGGACGGGTTCGAGATGAAGGTGCCGTTTCTGGAGGTGCTGAAGTTTCGGTTTTATGCGCTGAAGCTGGGGAAGCTGAACTGGCGGGCGTATGCGGAGCTGGAGAGTCCGGTGGCGGCGGCGCTGCTCGCGAAGATGGGGTATCGGGAAGAAGAACGGGTGCAGGTGCGGCTTGCGTTTTTGCGGATGTTGGGGCGGCTGAAGGTGGATGAGGCGAAGAAGCGGCTGGTGGCGGGGTTTTTCGAGGCATACATGCCGATGGAGGAGGGGGAAGAGGCGATGTTGAGGAAGGAGCTGGAGGCGCTTCGTCCGGAGGAGCGGGAGCCGGTGTTCGAGGGGATGTTGTACTGGGAGAGGAAGGGTTGGGAGCGGGGCCGAGAAGAAGGCCGACAGGAAGGGCGAGAAGAAGGCCGGCGTGAGGAGCGTCGCGAGTTGGCGCGTCGGATGTTGGCGAAGGGGATGGCGGAGGCGGAGGTTGCCGAGCTGACGGGCCTTCCCGCAGAAGAGATCGCGCGGCTGCTCGGCGGGGGATGAAGCGACGTTGCTGCCGGTGGAAACGGTGTTGCCAGAACTGCGTCGGGCGCTCGCGTCGGCGGGCGCGGCGGTGCTCACGGCGCCGCCGGGCGCGGGGAAAACGACGCTTGTACCGCTTGCATTGCTGGACGAGCCGTGGCTCGGTGGCCGCCGCGTGTTGATGCTCGAACCACGGCGGCTGGCCGCCCGCACCGCCGCACGGCGGATGGCGGACATGCTCGGCGAACGGATCGGCGACACGGTCGGCTACCGAATGCGGTCGGAGACGAAAGTCGGACCGCGCACGCGCGTCGAAGTCGTCACCGAAGGCGTATTAACCCGGCTTTTGCGGGCGGATCCGACGCTTGAGGGATACGGGATCGTCATTTTCGACGAATTTCACGAGCGCAGCCTGGAAGCGGACCTCGGCCTTGCGCTTTGTCTCGATATCCGTTCGAAGTTGCGCGACGACCTGCGGATTCTGGTCATGTCGGCGACGCTTCAGGGCGGGCCCGTGTCGGCGTTGCTGGGCGGCGCGCCGGTCATCGTTTGCGAGGGGCGGTCGTACCCGGTGGAAACGTTTTATCTCGATCGTCCCGTAACCGCAGACGAGTTCGAAACGGCGGTGGCGCGCGCGATCGGCCGGGCATGGAACCTTCATGGCGGCGACATGCTCGTGTTCCTTCCCGGTGCGCGCGAAATCCGGCGTGTCAGCGACCTGCTGCGGGATGCGGACTGGTCTCGCGAGGCGCTGATCGTTCCGCTGCACGGATCGCTGCCGCAAAAGGATCAAGACGCGGCGCTCGCGCCGCCGCCGCCCGGCAAGCGCAAAATCGTGCTGGCGACGTCGGTCGCGGAGACGAGTATTACCGTCGAGGGAATCCGCGTCGTCGTCGACGGAGGACGGATGCGCGTGCCGCGGTTTTCGCCGCGCACCGGGCTGACGAGGCTGGAAACGGTACCGGTGTCCCGTGCGTCGGCTGAACAGCGGCGTGGTCGTGCCGGCCGTACGGCGCCGGGCGTCTGTTATCGGCTATGGACGCGGACGGAAGACGACATGCTTGCGCCGGACCGCGACCCGGAAATCGTTTCGTCCGATCTGGCTTCGCTGGCGCTGGAACTGGCGGCGTGGGGGACGGCCGATCCGGCGGAATTGCGGTGGCTGGATCCGCCGCCGGACGCCGCGTTCCGGCAGGCGAGACGGCTGCTCCGGGAACTCGGGGCGATCGGTCCGGACGGCCTCCTAACGGAGCGCGGGCGAGCCATGGCCGAACTCGGCGTTCATCCGCGCCTTGCCCATATGATGTTGCGCGCGGTTCCGCTCGGCTTGGCGCGGACGGCGTGCGAACTGGCGGCGATGATAGAGGAGACCGGCGGATTCCGCAATGGGTCTCTCGACGGATTCCTCGGCGGGTCTCGATGGGGCGGCGGAGACGCTGCCGTCGACGTCCGTTCCCGGCTGGAAGCTTACCGCGCTGGCGGGTTCGATCCGGCGATTCGTAGGCGGATCGCGGAGCGGTCGGACCGGCTGTTGCAGCGGCTTTCGTTCGTGTCCGACGCGATCGGGAAAGATGCCGTCGGTGCCGTCGAAACGGCCGGCGCCGGGACGGACGCCTGCGGGCTGCTTTTGGCGTTCGCCTACCCGGACCGGATCGCCCGCCGCCGACAGGACGGTAAATTTTTGCTCGCTTCCGGCCGCGGGGCCGTGCTGTCGCGAACGGCGGACGACCCGCTCGCCCGTTCGGCATACATCGTGGCGGCGGAATTGGACGACGGCGGGGCGGACGCGCGCATCTTCGCCGCGGCGCCGCTGTCGGAGGACGACCTGTTGCGGCATTTCGGCGACCGGCTCGAAACCGAGCATGCCGTCGAGTGGGACCGGTCCTCGCGGTCTGTTCGGGCTCGGCGGCGCCTGCGGCTCGGAGAGATCGTCTTGCGCGAGGAACCGTTCGCCGATCCGGACCCCGGCGCCGTGCAGGAGGCGCTTACGCGCGGCATCCGCACGGAAGGGCTGGGAATTTTGCCGTGGACGAAGCAGGCGCTCCAATTGCGCGGTCGGATGGCGTTCATGCGACTGCACGAACCCGACTGGCCGGACGTATCGGACGACGCGCTGCTCGAACGGCTCGAGGCATGGCTTGGCCCGCATCTTGCCGGCATGCGCGGTGCGGACGACTTGCGTTGCCTGAACGTCGCCGCGGCTTTGTCGTCGTTGCTTGCGCCGGAACAACGGCGCGAACTCGAAGCGTGCGCGCCGACGCACGTCGTCCTGCCAGACGGTTCTCGTGCGGCGATCGATTACGGCGACCCGTCGGCCCCCGCCCTGTTCGTCCGGGTGCAGCAGCTGTTCGGCCTCGCGGAAACGCCGCGTATCGCCCGCGGCCGGGTGCCGCTGACGTTGCACCTGTTGTCGCCGGCCGGCCGGCCGGTTCACGTAACGCGCGACCTCGCCGGATTTTGGCGCGGCGCCTATTTCGACGTGCGCAGGGAGCTGCGGGGACGCTATCCGAAACACGCGTGGCCGGACGATCCGGAGCGGGCGAAGCCCGCCGCCCGGCACGGCAGCCGTGTGTGAGCACGCGGCGACCGTGCCGTTCGGTGCCCGCATGCGTCACGGCAACTGAATGGTCTGAACGTGCTCCGCGTGCAGCAGCGACGCCTCCCCTTTGCCGCCGACCAGTTCGAGCATCGGATACTCCACCTTGCGCAAATACCCGCTTTTGTCCGGCTGTTCGCCGAGATTCAGAACGACGAATTGTCCTTCGCATTTTTTGATTTGCTGGTCGAACACCTTCGCCAAATTCACCGCCGGTGGCGGCGCCGACCGTTTTCGTCCCCGCCACGCGGAAACGGCGTAGGCGTCCGCGGCGGACGGCACTGCGAGATATTTCAAATGACGCATCGCGACGAACACTGTATTGTGGACTGGCGAGTCGAAAACGAAGTAATCGTTCAGGACGTTGACGACGTAACCGTACAACGGTTGGTTGCCCGTCACGTAAATTTCGCAAAAAACGCCGATCGCGTTCGTGAGCGCCTGCCGGCAGGACAACCCGTTTTCATGTTCCCGCGGCACGGCTTGCCGGTTTTCCTCCCCGGTATCGTCCCGCGTACGCCGAAACGCCCGAAGATGAACGAGCGGAACGTAGAAAAAATCCCTTTGGTCGAACAGCACGAGCAGATCGGAGCCGACGTCGACGAGCATGCCGGACAGCGGGATTTTCCGACCGGAAATGTCGATTTCGACGCATGTTTTCAGATAGGGAGCAAGCAATGCGTTCATGGTTTTCACGTTTTCCCTTCGTTTTCAGAAAGTCAATGAATCCAACTCGTCCATCCGTACAAGACGACCAATCCGACCATCAGCGACGACGGAACGACCGCCGAAGAAATCTTCATATAAGATTTCCACGAAAAAGGAATCCGATGACGCCGAAGCAAAAACATCCAGAGCATTGAGGCGAGCGTTCCGATCGGCGTCAGCAACGCGCCGACGTCGCTGCCGAGAATGTTCGCCAAGTACGCCACGCGCAGGATGTCGGGTTCCGGCGCCATTTCGGTCAAAAGCACCGTGCCCAGCATCACCGCGGGCAAATTGTTGAACAGATTCGACATGACGGTGAGCAGGACGCCCATCGTCGCGATCGCTTCCCATTCGCCTCGCGCGACGATCGGTCGGAGGGCGCGCACGAGACCGTCGGCCAGACCAATTCCGGCCAGCGCGGATACGATGACGTGCACGGAAAACGCGAATACGAAAATGTGCCACGGGGTTTTGGTCACCCAGTCCAGCGCGTCGGCGCGCGTGTAAAACTGTCGCACCGCGATCAGCCATCCCGCGCCGACGGCCGCCACCGCTTCGACCGGAACGCCGAATCGTTCCGCTTCAAACAGACCGACGCGGAACAGAACGACCGAAACCAGACAAATTCGGAACAGACGTCCATCGATGTCCGGTTCGGCATCCCCGTCCGTCCCCATCAGCGGATGGCGCAGTTTCTCCGGCGGAGCCTCCTTCAAGACGTCCGACGCGCGATACAGGGGGACGACGGCGATGCGGGTCGGAATCGATTTTCGGTAACGGAGAAAAATCAGCCCGACCATCCAAACAATAGCGGCCATCGAAGGAACGAACATCCAGGCAGCATACGTGTTCAAGTCCATGCCGACGATTTTGAGTGCAATCAGGTTGGCCAGGTTGCTGACGCCGATCGGCGCGCTGGACGCCGTCGCCGTCATTGCGCCCGCGACGAGATACGGAATTTTTTGGTGCGGTTTCAGATCGAGAATGTCGAGCATTTTCAGGATGATCGGCGTCGTAATCAAAATGCTGCCGTCGTTGTTGAAAAACATCGTCATCAGGAAACACAGCGTCACCGTCGCCGCGTAGAGGCGAATGCCGGATCCGCGCGCCAGCCGGACGACGTTGTAGGCCGCCCACCGGAAAAACCCGATGCTGTCCAGCACGATCGACATGACCATCGTGGACAAAATGGTGACCGACGCGCCGCCCACGTTCCGAATAATGGCGCGCAGGTCGTCGCCGCCGACGAGTCCGAGCGCCAGCAGGAGAAGGGCCCCCGCGGCGGCCGGGACCGATTCGTTCAGACCGCGGGGGCGCCAGACGGTGAGCACGACGGTCGCCGCGAACACGAAGACGGCGACGGATGCGGCGAAATCAAGCATGTTGGCCCGCCTCGACGCGCGGATCGACCGGATCCGGAGCGTTGGCGACCGGCGCCGCGGCGGCGGCCGTCCGGGCGGGGCGAAGGAATCGATAAAGCGCCAAAGCGGCCGCGATCAAGATCCACGACACGGACATGCGACTTCCCTCCTCGGCTCTTGTGTTGGGGCGATGGCGGCGGTCAGCGCAGCACACAGACGTTTTTGACGTGGAACAGGGGGACGTGAACGTGCTCGTTGCCGCGGGCGAGCAGCAGCTGCCCGCCGCGCACGTCGAGGAGAAGACCTTCAACTTTTTCCGGTCCGCGATTGACGCGGATGCGCGACCGCCGGAGCCGGAGCAAAAGTTCAAGGAACGTTGCGGCCGGCGGTGCTTTCCCCGCGGAGGCGGAAGCGACGTTCGAACTGTTCGACGACGCGCCGTCTGTTGCGGTAACGCTCTTGACGTGCCACGACGCGACATAGACGACGCCTTCATCCGTGCGGACCGCCAAATAATCTTCGCCGACGCCGAGCAGCCGGCCGGCGACCGAGTCCGGGCCGGCGCGGTTGATGCGGACGTTTCGGCCGATCAGGCCGAACCACGTGTGGGGGACGAACACGGGATCACCTCCTTTCGGTCCGGTGGTACGGTAATGACGGTGTATCTTATGCAAAGCGTGGACAAGAGGATTGTTTGTCCGCCCTGGACGTGAGCAAGCATCCGCGCCGCGGAGGCGTTTCGCCTTGACGCCGCGCTTTTCTCCCGACTAAACTTGAGAAAAGGAGTGTGGACGCGCCCATGCAGCGGAACGACCGAATGCGCGTTGCGTTGACGATCGCCGGTTCCGACAGCGGCGGCGGCGCCGGCATTCAAGCCGACCTGAAAACGTTTCAAATGTTGGGTGTTTTCGGAACATCGGCTGTAACCGCCGTGACCGCGCAGAATACGCTGGGCGTCCGTGGCGTCTACCCCATTCCGCCGGAAGGCGTCGCCGCCCAGATCGACGCAGTGCTCGAAGATCTCGGCGCGGACGCGGCGAAAACCGGCATGCTGGTACACGCGGAACTGATCGCCGTCGTGGCGGAGCGGGTGCGGTATCACCGGCTGGACCGGCTCGTCGTCGACCCGGTCATGGTCGCCAAGGGCGGTACCCGCCTGCTCGAGCCTGACGCGGAACGGGCGCTGCGCGACTTGTTGCTACCGCTTGCGTTCGTCGTTACACCGAACGCCCCCGAGGCGGAGGCGCTGACCGGATTGAGGGTGACCGACCGTCGCAGCCAGGAGCGGGCGGCGGAAATGCTCGTCCGCGAGCTCGGCGCCCGGGCGGCCGTCGTCAAGGGCGGCCATCTCGACGGACCGCCGGTCGACGTCCTGTTCGACGGCCGGGAGTGGACGTACCTGGAAGGCGAGCGGATCGCGACGCGGCATACGCACGGCACCGGCTGCACGTTTTCGGCGGCGCTCGCGGCGGAATTGGCGAAAGGCAGGCCGCTCGACGAGGCGGTGCGGACGGCGAAAGCGTTCGTGACGGCGGCCGTACGACGCGTCCCCGGTATCGGAGGCGGCCACGGGCCGATCAACCATTGGGCATATGCGGAAGATAAACGCTGAAGTCCTTGAACGAAAGAGGTCGACGGACGCGTGTACCGGATCGATCGGGAACGGCTGGAACGGCTGCTCGATTTTTTATCTGTCGTCGCTGAGGGTTGCCGCGCGCTGGCGGCGGAGGCGCCGCCGGCGGACGAAGCGCTCAGACTCATCCGTTCCTTGGCGCAGGAGCGGTTGCTCCATTTGGCGGCCGAAGCGGTCACCGACATCGGCGGCATCCTGATCGACGGTTTTTTGATGCGCGACGCTGCCGGTTACGAGGACATCGTCGAGGTTCTAAAAGGGGAAGGCGTCGTCGGGGAAGCGGAAGCCGCGTTCTGGATCGACTTGATCCGGCTGCGCCGGGAATTGGTCCGCGACTATGCCTCGATTGTGCGCGACGGCCGGCTTCATCCGCTCGTGTCGCGGCTGCCCGCCGAACTGGAGTCGTTTGCGGCCGACGTTCGCGCGTTTTTGCGGAAAGAGCTCGGCTGACCGTCACCCCGTGCGCCCCGTCGGCTTATAATAAAGTGTCGACTGGGCATTTGTCCCGGATGCGGGAAATTGGAGGCGGGCGCGATGTCGGAAGCGGTGTGGACGGCGGTTTTCGCCGTCGCGGCGGGCGCGTGGGCGATGGCGGCCGTTGCGGTGTTCCGGGCGGCGCGTTCGGTCGAGCGGCACGTGCGGCGGACGGCGGAACGGTTGGCGAAGTCGGAGCGGGCGCTGCGGAAGGCGGCGATGTCCGCGGACCGGCTCTTACGGGAAGCCGAGCGTGGGCTGCGCGATGTCCGACCGCTGTCGGAAGCGGCGGGGGAATTAGGGCGGTTCGCCGCCGGAGCGCTTCGGTCGATTGGGCCGTGGAGCCGCAGATGCCGACCGGCCGAAACGGATCCGCATGTCCGGCGAAATCGGCCTGTCTGCCGATCCGGCGGAGCTGCTTCCTTTTCTGCGGACCGGGGCGAAAACGACCGGCAGGGAGCTGAAGCGCCATGAGAAAATCGTTCTGGGTCGGCACGGCGGTCGGCGGAATCGTCGGCGCGGCGTTGGGACTGATGTTTGCTCCGAAAACGGGCAAGGAGTTGCGGCGCGACGCCGCCGGAGCCGTCCGCAAGGCGGGAAACGGCGTGTGCAAGGCGGCCGGCAACGCCGCTGATTGGGCGGGCAGCGTCAAAAACCGCTGGATCGGCGTCCGGGGCGGCCGTCCGGCGCAAGGGGCGGACGGCGAAGCGGCCGGTTGAACGGGCGGCGAATCGCCCGTCGGCGGAAGGCCGAAACTCGTTCGGCGGAAAGCGGCTGTGTGCGGTGTGCCGCCTTCCGCCGCCTTTTTGCAGGAAAGGAGGGAGATTCGGGATGAATCGGAAACCGTGGTGGACAGACCATGCGCTTCACTGGGCGTTCGTCGTCGCGCTCGTCGCCACGCTCGGCAGCCTCTATTTCAGCGAAGTGATGCGGTTTACGCCGTGTTCGCTGTGCTGGTTCCAGCGTATCCTGATGTATCCGCTCGTCGTGATCCTCGGCATCGCGGCGGCCCGCAACGACCGCGGCGTCGTCGTCTACGCGCTGCCGCTGGCGTCGATCGGGGCGATGTTTTCGCTGTACCACGTGCTGCTGCAGAAAATGCCGTGGCTCAAAAAGGCGGCGCCTTCCTGCGGGCAGGTGCCGTGCGAAACCGATTATCTCAACTGGTTCGGGTTCGTCACGATCCCGATGTTGGCGCTTACCGCGTTCATTCTAATTATTATCATTCTGGCGATGCTGGCGCGCGCCGAAAGGCGGCGATGAACGCCGCGTCAGACGAGCGACGGGATGGCGACGTTCGGGTCGACGTCGGCCTCATAGTCGACGCCGTCGGTCTCGAAGCCGAACAGCTGGAAAAATTCCCGCCGGTAGCCGTCCAGATCGGCGAGTTCGCGGATGTTGGCGGTCGTCACCGCTTCCCAGCGCGCAGCCACTTCCGCCTGCACGTCGTCGCGCAGTTCGAGATCGTCCAGCCGGATCCGGCCCTGTTCGTCGGTCGGCGGTTCGCTTCCGGTGTACAGCCGCTCCGCAAACAGCCGATACATCTGTTCAATGCAGCCTTCATGCAGGTTTTTGTCCTTCATGACGCGGTAAAGCAGCGAGATGTACAGCGGCACGACGGGAATCGCCGCGCTCGATTGCGTGACGAGCGCCTTGTTGACCGACACGAACGCCCGTCCGCCGAGCTTGCGGAGCCTCTCGTCGAGCCGGCGCGCGGTCGCCTCGAGATCGTCTTTCGCGCGGCCGATCGTGCCGTCGCGGTAGACGGGGTGCGTGACGGCGGGGCCGATGTACGAAAAGGCGACGGTGACGGCGCCTTCCGCCAGCACGCCGGCGTTTTCGAGCGCGTCGAGCCACATGTCCCAGTCTTCGCCGCCCATGACGGCGACCGTCTGGCGGATTTCATCCTCGGTCGCCGGCTCGATCGTCACCTGCGACACTTCGCCGGTATGGAAATTGACCGTTTTGTTCGTAAACGGCCGGCCGATCGGCTTAAGGACGGAGGAAAAAGTCTGGCCGGTCTTCGGATGCGTGCGCCGCGGCGCCGCGATGCTGTAGACGACGAGGTCGACGGCGCCGAACTCGCGGCGGATCAGATCGATCGTCTTCGCTTTGACTTCGTCCGAGAACGCGTCGCCGACGATGCTGAACGACTTGCATCCGGCGGTCGCCGCCTCGCGTTCGAACGCGGCGGAGTTGTACCAGCCCGCCGTCGCCGTTCGCGAACCTTCGGCGGGTTTTTCGAAGAAAACGCCGATTGTGTCCGCGCCGGCGCCGAAGGCGGCCGTGATGCGCGAAGCGAGGCCATAACCCGTCGACGCGCCGACGACGAGCACGCGTTTCGGCCCGCGGATCGGCGGCTTCGACCGGACGTAGGCGACCTGGCGCGCCACCTGGCGGGCGCAGCCTTCGGGATGGGCCGTCGTGCAAATAAAGCCTCGGGTTTTGGGAACGATGATCATACGTCTTCCAACCCTTTCCTGATCGTTTTCGGAAACGGACCGATTTCATTCTACCTTTTCCGGCCGTCAAAAAAAAGTGTGGCTTTGTCGCCGCCGTCCGACAGGATTCGCGCGGGCGCCGTCGAATGTTTGTAGGAGCGGAATCGAAACGGGGGCGTGATCGCCGATGCCGTGTCGGGGCAACCGAGAAGCGCGCTGCAAGAACCGCACGCCGGCGTTGCGGAAAGCCGTAACCGCGACGGTTGCGGCCGCGGCGTGCGCTCTGGCGTTTTCCGCCTGTGCGCCGCCGAACATTGCGGTCGTGCGGGAAACGCCGGCGAAGCGGTCGCCCGCCGTTTCTTCGACGCCTTCGCTTGCGCCTGCAGCCGGCGGGGCTCAGGAGACCGTACGCCCGTCGCCGACGTCCGGATCGTCGCCCGGATCGACCGTACCCGCGACGCCGGACGTCTCCGGCTCGCCGTCACCGTCGGCCGTGACGCCTGCGTCGTCCGCGACGGTCGGCTCCGCCGTTTACGGCGACAAGCGCGCGCTATCCTGGTATTACGTGCGCAAGGGCCGCGGCCTCGCACCCGCCTTTCCGGCCGATACGAAGCAGTTCGGGCCGGACCGCAAGGCGATCTGGATCGGCAAGGGCAAAACGGTTTACCTGACGATCGATAACGGCGGCGACATGAACGATCCCGACCGGTGGCTCGATGTTTTGCGCGAAAACGGCGTCAAGGCCAGTTTCTTTATCGCGGGTTACAACCTTAAAAAACATCCGGATTTTGTCCGTCGGCTCGTTGCGGAAGGCCATCTCGTCGCGAACCATTCGATGACGCACCGCGATTTCACGGCGATGACCGATGCGCAGGCGATCGCCGAAATCGAGGAATATGCCCGTCTGTACCGCGATATCACGGGACGGGCGATCGAGCCCTATTTTCGATTTCCGTACGGCAAGTACAGTCTGCATTTGCTAGACGTCGTATCCGGACTCGGCTACACGTCGGTGTTTTGGTCGCTCGCGATGCGCGACTGGGAGCCCCGCGCAGGCGGCTGGAAAGACGCTTATAATGATATTATGAGTCAGCTTCACGATGGCTGCGTGATTTTGATGCATCAGGGATCCAAAGACAACCTGGAAGCGCTTGACCGCGTGCTGAAGGACGTGAGGGCAGCGGGGTACACGTTCGGGCTCGTCAGCGACATCGGCGCGCCGTAAACGCGATGCCGACAGGATTTCGACAGAAGGAAGCGAAAACACGATGAATCAAGCTATCGCCGTTTTGGACTCAGGAGTGGGGGGGCTGACGGTCGTCGGCGAGATCATGCGGCAATTGCCGAGGGAATCCGTGCTCTATTTCGGTGACACCGCCCGGGCGCCTTACGGGCCGCGCGATCCCGCCGAAGTCCGGGAATTTACGGAGCAGATCGTATCGTTTCTGCTGCGCTTCGAGCCGAAAATGATCGTCATCGCCTGCAATACGGCGACAGCCGCGGCGCTGGAGCATATTCGCGGCCGCGTCGAGGTTCCCGTCCTCGGCGTTATTGAGCCCGGCGCGCGGGCTGCAATCAAGATGACGCGCACGAAAGTCGTCGGCGTCATCGGCACGGAAGGAACCATCCGCAGCGACGCGTACCGGCGGGCGCTGGAGGCGATTTCGCCGGACATCCGGGTGCACAGCCTGGCCTGTCCGGAATTCGTGACGATCGTCGAACAGGGGCTGTACCGGTCGCCCGATATCGTGCCGACGGTCGAACGGACGCTCGCTCCGCTGAAGGCGGCGCCGATCGATTGTCTCATTCTCGGATGCACGCATTACCCGTTTTTGGCGGACGCCATCTCGGCCGTCATGGGCCCAAACGTCGCGCTGATCAGCTCGGCGGAAGAAACCGCGCGGGAAATCAGCGCCATTCTGCACCATCACGGCATGACCGAGCGTCGGGCGCGCGATCCAGTTCACCGGTTTTTCTGCAGCGGCAATCCCGAGACTTTCCGGGAAATCGCCTGCCAGTGGCTGGGATGGCGCATCCAGGCGACGCCGGTCATCTGGCAGGTGACGCACGTCGCCGATTAGCGCCGACGTTTTCATATTTTTTATAGGCGGTTTTAATAGGCGCGCAGCCGTCTGGCGGCGAATGAGAACAACAGCCGCCAGGCGGAGGCGAACGCGGCGACGAAAACGAGCGACGCGACCGCAAACGTTGTAAACGGCGTCTTGCCGTACGCGAGCCACCGAAGGGCGAGCGCCAGTGGAACGGCTATCAGGGCGGCGAGGCAGGCGCGGCCGATCGCTTCGCCGTAACTGCGATTGAACGCCCGCGCTCGGTAGAGCCCCGTCGCGACGCCGGCGGGAATCCAGGCCGCCATGAACGGCCAGGCTGCAAGCCATGTTTCGCGGACGGAAAACGCCATGCCGTGCTCGGAACGGCCGACGGCGGCGAACAGGAACAGCGCCGCCATATCGCCGAGCAAAAGCAGCAACAATTGACCCAACGAGACCGATTGCGACCGCGACGTCATCGTATGGTTCTCCCCTCTTTGCCTGTCGAACGGCGGATTTGTCTTTATTTATTTTGACATTGCGCCGGGGCGATGGCAAGTGGCGGAATTTCGGAAAATGCTGCGTTGACACCGCTCCCCGAGGGCTTTAAAATGGACACGAGCCGCAATCGCGCGCGGTCGCGCGCCGGAGCGCTTCCCGGTTGGAAAGGCGGTGGAACGGATGATCGACCGGATGGAACAGGCCGTCGAAAAGCTGAAGAAAAGCGGCGTGCGTATGACTCCGCAGCGACACGCGATTCTCGAATATTTACTCGGCACGATGTCGCATCCGACGGCGGACGAAATTTACCGGGCACTGGAAAGCCGGTTTCCGAACATGAGCGTGGCGACCGTTTACAATAATCTGAAAGTGTTCATCGAGGCCGGGCTCGTGCGCGAACTGACGTTCGGCGACGACTCGAGTCGTTTCGACGCCGACATGTCCGATCATTACCATGCCATTTGTCGGAAGTGCGGAACGATCGTTGATTTCGAGCATCCGCCGCTTACGGAAATCGAGTCGGACGCCGCCGAACAGACCGGATTCCGCGTCGACGGTCACCGGTTGGAAGTGTACGGGCTTTGCCCGCACTGCGCGAAAACCGCGGCCGGTCCGGCGGCCGTCTGAAATTGGGTGCCGATGCGCACTCGTCGGAGATCGAAAGCGGCGCGGGCTTGGGCATTCCTGGCGACGACCGCCGTCATTTTCGCAATCGCGGCGACCGCCGCCGTTTTGTGGCGCGCTCATACGCCGCCGGTTTTCCGGGACCCGGAGTGGCTGGGCCGCCAACAGCCGGTCTTTTATCGCGGCGAACAGTGGGACTTGCCCGCTCGGGGGCAAGGCCCCGCTTTGCTCTTGCCACTGGAAGAATTGCAGCGGCGTCTTGCTCCGGACATCCGCTACGAGGCGCAAGACGGCACGATCGTCTTGACAACCGCCGGTAAAGTCGTCCGCATGCGGACCGACCGGCTGACGGCGACGGTCAACGAGCGGCCGTTCGAACTTCGCGTCGCTCCGATTGCCGTGGAAGGGAACATCTACATTCCCGCCGCGCCGGTCGCCGAACTGTATCGTCTGCGCATCGTCGAGTCCTCCGATACCGGCGCGGTCGTCCTGTTTCGGCAAGGCGACGTCTTGCAATGGGGCCGCGTCGGCGGCGATGATCCCGTACCGGGCGCGACCCGGCTTCTTCGTTGGGGACCGGACGCGAAGCAGCCCGCCGTTCAGGCGGTGGCGGAAGGGGAAGAAGTGCTGCTTTGGGGCGAAAGGGCCGGCTGGTACCGCGTTCAGCTCCAAAACGGCAAAACCGGTTACATGCGCAAGTCCGACGTCGTCTTGCTGCGCGCCGAAACGGTCGACGTCGCGCCGGAGGACCCGCCTTATCTGCCTTGGCGCCCGGTCGGTGGTCGTGTCGTCATGGTATGGGAACACGTGACGAACCGGAATCCCGATCCGCGATCGATCGGCGATATGCCTGCGCTGAACGTCGTTTCGCCGACGTGGTTTCATCTGGCGGACGGCGATGGTACGTTCATTAGCAGGGCCGATCCCGCCTATGTGGACTGGGCGCACAGCCGCGGCCTGCAGGTATGGGCGCTTGCCAGCAACAGCTTCGACCCGGATCTGACGGCGGCGGCTCTGGCGACGTACGACAAACGGATGCGCATCATCCGCCAGCTGCTGGCGTTCGCGCAGATGTACCGGTTGCAGGGCATCAACCTCGATTTCGAAAACGTCTATTTGAAAGACGGCCCCCTCTTTACCCAGTTCGTCCGTGAATTCGTTCCGCTGGCCCACGAACAGGGGTTGACGGTATCGGTCGACGTCACCGTCAAGGGTGGTTCAGAGACGTGGTCGCAGTTTTACGACAGGCCGGCGCTTGCGCGCGCCGCCGATTATTTGGTCGTCATGGCATACGACGAGCATTGGGCGTCAAGTCCGACGGCGGGGTCCGTTTCCTCGCTCGGCTGGACGGAGCAGAAAGCGATCCGGCAGTTGCTGGAAGAAGACCGGATTCCGCGTTCGAAGCTTGTGCTGGGCATTCCGTTTTATACGCGCATTTGGGAGGAGCGCCTTTCCGCCGACGGCAAGACGGAGTTGAAAAGCCGCGCAGTGGGCATGCAGACGGTCCGTGACCTGATCCGGGAGAAAAACTTGACGCCCGTTTTCCGCCAAGACGCCGGTCAAAACTATGTCGAATACCGCGAGGCGGACACGACTTATAAAATTTGGATCGAGGACGAAACATCGCTGCGCGCACGCCTCGAGCTCGTAAAAAAATACGACTTAGCCGGTATCGCCGCCTGGAGGCGCGGGTTCGAGACCGCCGACGTTTGGCCGATGATCCGCGACGTTTTGGAAAAGAAGCCGTGATCGCGGCGGCGTCAAGTACGAAAAGCGCTACGGCTTTTCCGCACCGTTCGTCCGGTCGTCTGCCGCATCTTCCGTTTCGGTTTCGGAACGGCCGGCCAGCGCAGGATCGAAGGTTAAAATCGTCCGGCAATACATGCACCGGTCGGTGCGGCCAAGTATTTTGGTCGTCCGCCCGCATTCCGGGCAATCGAGGGTGACCGCGCTCGTCGACAGCATACCCGCCCAGAAATAGACAAGAACGCTGCCGAGCAGGCCGAGCAGGCCGAGCGCGGAGAGCAAAACCGCGATCCATCGTCCCACCGCGCCGCCGACGAATACGAGGCCCGCTGCGCCCGCGATCATCGCCGCCATTCCGGCGAGCGTCAGGAACAGCCCCCATGTACGGAACTCGTTTAATTTGCTGGTTTTAAAAAACATGGGAAATACCGCCTTTCCACAATGTTCAAACATCCGCAGCAGGAATTCGGCCGCGGACGGACGAAGTAGTAACCGATACGCATCTGCGCATTCGTAAACGGGGGGAACGACGATGACGGCGGCGATCGGCGGACGAATCGGAGCGATCGGCCGACTGCCCGGCGTTCGCGGCGTGCTGTCCGTGAAGAACGCGGCGGTCGCCGGACCTGCCGCGGACGGATTCGACGAACTGCTGATCGTGTTCGGCAATGCGCCCGACGGCGCGTCCTCTATTCATCATTATATGGAGGGCGACCGGCGCGTACAAGAACGTTGGATGTTGCCGGAAACGGCTGAGCAAGAAGTGAAAGCCGGGTCCGACCCGCAGTTTGTCAAGTGGGTTTTGGACGGAGAAATCGTTGCGGACGCCGACGGTTTTTTGCCGCGTCTCCGCGAGCGGCTGGCGGCCGGCGTTCCCGCCCAACAGCGCGATCGGAAGCGGATGGAGTGCTATTCCTCTTTTCTGAAACATTATCTCGTCGCGCGGCTTCATTTGCGGGAAGGCCGATTGCTCGACGCCTATTCGCGGATTGTGGGGGCGCTGCACGACTGGGCGTGTGCGGTCGTCTACGAGCACGGGCTCTGGCCCGAACCGGGACTGTGGGAACAGGTGCGGCGCCTGAACCCCGGCGTCTATAAATTGTACGAGGAATTGGCAAGAAGTCCGGAATCGCTGGAAGAACGGCTGCAGCTCGCGCTCTTGGCTTGCGAATTTTCGCTCGTATCGAAACTTGAGGCGTGTTGCAGGCCGATTTTGGACGTCATCCGGTCCCGCGAACGTCCGTGGCGGCTTCAGGAACTCGCTTCCCACCCGGACTTGGCGGGGGCGGACGTCGAATGGGCGCTCATCCTCGACCGGCTGGTGAAGAAGGGCCTGGTTCGTCTGATTCCGCCGGAAACAGATATAGAGAAAGAACCTATAGGATCCGGAGAGTGGAAATACGCCCACGCCTAACACCGGGTCGACATTCGACGTTGGAATCTGGTATAATTATTGTCGTAACGAGCGACGTCCGCTAGGGGAGCTGGGGTGAGCCCGGCTGAGAGGGGAATGGGTTCCCCGACCCTTGGAACCTGATCGTCCGGTTGCGTTGACATCGGTGCCCGCCGACGCGCGGCCGGCCTGGGTAATGCCAGCGGAGGGAAGTGGACGGTCGCGGGCGTTTCTTCGGGTGAAACGTTCGCTGCCAAGCCCGGCCTTCGTGGCCGGGCTTTTCGTCGTCGGACGTCTGTAGCAAGCGGAGGTGACCGCCGGTGAGACTCTGTATTAACGGTGAAGAGCGTACAGTTGAGGGCGTCCGGAACGTGGCCGAGTTGCTCGACAAATTCGGAATCGGCAACCGGATTTTAGTCGTTGAATTGAACCGGAATATCGTCGACCGCGCCCGCTATGCCGAAACCGAACTGGCGGACGGGGATCGGCTGGAAATCGTACATTTTGTGGGCGGAGGATGATCCGACATGTCGAACGCGACGGCGGCGGACGTGGCCGCGCAGGACGTGCTGACGATCGGGCCGTATACGTTTAGATCCAGACTCTTATTGGGAACCGGAAAATTTTCTGATCTCGACGTGCAGCAGCGCGCCGTCGAGGCGTCGGGGGCGGAAATTTTGACGTTTGCTGTCCGCCGGTTGCCGATCGACAACCCCGACGCGCCGAATTTTCTGGAACGGCTTGATCTGAAACGCTTCAAGCTATTGCCCAACACGGCAGGCGCGCGTACGGTCGAGGAATGTGTTCGGATCGCGCGTCTTGCGCGGGCAAGCGGGTTGTGCGACATGATCAAGGTCGAGGTGATCGGCGACCCGAAAACGCTGTTGCCCGACCCGGTCGCCACACTGGAAGCGACGAAGATTTTGGTGGAGGAAGGATTTATCGTTCTTCCCTATACCAATGACGATCCCATTCTTGCGCGCAAGCTGCAAGAAGCCGGCGCCGCCGCCGTCATGCCCGGTGCCGCACCGATCGGCTCCGGCCTCGGCATCGTCAATCCGTACAACTTGCGGCTGATCGTCGAGGAAGCCCGGGTTCCTGTCATCGTCGACGCCGGTATCGGCGCGCCTTCCGACGCCGCGCTCGCCATGGAGCTCGGTGCCGACGGCATTTTGCTCAACACCGCGGTATCCGGCGCGAAAGATCCGGTACGGATGGCCGAAGCGTTCCGATTGGCGGTGCAGGCGGGTCGTCTCGGTTACTTGGCCGGCCGCATTCCGAAAAAGCGTTACGCGACCGCGAGCAGCCCGATCGAGGGCATGATCGAATGAAGCGAAGGATTTTCAATAGATGACCCTCGGTATCGGCTATGACCTCCCGCGGGATTCCCCCGGGAGGGTTTCATTTAGCCACTGAATTTTCTCGATTTCATGGGCCTACTCTCTTGACGGAGGTCCAGCGTTTGCCGGCGCTGAGGGGGCGCATGCCTGTCGTGCGTGGGATGTTGAGATCCCCTTACCCCGAATATTTGCATCAAATCCATAAAATTCACGCTTGACTTTACGCGCGGGGATGTGCTATATTGAAAAACGCCGTCGCCGCGCGGGGGCGCGGGGCGGAGGGTACTGGCTCTTTGAAAACTGCAACGCGAACCGGGTGTGGGGC
>MOXJ01000042.1 GCA_002507565.1 Candidatus Reconcilbacillus cellulovorans | reverse complement strand
TGTCGGTGTCGGCGTCGGTGTCGGTGTCGGCGTCGGTGTCGGTGTCGGTGTCGGTGTCGGTGTCGGCGTCGGTGTCGGTGTCGGCGTCGGTGTCGGTGTCGGCGTCGGTGTCGGTGTCGGTGTCGGCGTCGGTGTCGGTGTCGGCGTCGGTGTCGGTGTCGGTGTCGGCGTCGGTGTTACGCAACCTGTCCCTTGACCACCGGACGTAATCGCCTCATAGACCTCGCTGACAATCGACCCGTATACAGCTCTCAAGCACACTGAGTCGTACACGTCGGCTGTAACAGTCGTGGAAAACGTCCACCAATATGTCGCCCCACTCACTCCGTCATACGACCATGCAAAGTTTTGAGCAAGTAGTGGAGATCCCGATGGTCCATACGGCCCATATACATCGAGATACACTGCACCATAAACGCTGTCGTAGACGTCTGAGTATACGGTCGCGGTGACTGTTCCGGTGGATTTGTCATAAATTGCCGATCCACAACTGGGCAGCAAGCGCCAGAACCGGCGCCATAGCCGAGAAAAGGAGAATAAGGATAGATAAGATGGAGACTCTCCGAACCACTTTTCTCCTCCCCCATGTTTTTGGACTTGCTTCTTCTTGTGAAATCTCCGTTTTCGATCCCATCCGTTTTTCACCTGCCTTTCCGTATCCCATTATAGCGAAAACGTAAAACGATGGGAACCCAATCTCATAGATTTTTTTAAGAAAATTCGGCTCATGGTCTAGAAAGACTAGAAAGAAACGATTGAATCCGGTCTCGCTCGTTCGGATCTTTTTTTATAAGCGCCTGGTACAACGCCTCATCGTCGCGCCCCTGCTTCCTCAGCGCAGCCAAATACAGCCGCGCCGCCGCGCGGTCCGCCGGCTCGTCCAGCGCCGTGTTCAGATACGGTTTCAGCAAGGCTTCCGTCTCGGCGTACATCCCCCGGCCGAAATACGCATACCCGAGCGATGCCGCGAGCGTCGGCGTCATGCCGAACGGCCGCCCCGGCAGCTGCTCCTTCGGCAGCGTGGCAAGGTATCGCTCTTTTTCCTTGACGCGCTCCACCAAATCCTCGATGCGCGCATAATACCGCTCTGCCTCATCCCGCCGCGCCGCCAGGCGCGCCCGTTCGCCCAGCTCCGCGTACAGCCCGGCCGCCAGCTCGTACACGTGAATATTCCATGGATATTTGACGAGTGCGTCCTCCAGCGTCGGAATCGATTGCTCCGGCCGCCCGCGCAGGCGGTTGATCTCGTAATCGTAATCGACGATCGACCGCACGTAGGGTTCATGCCGTTTCAGCGCGTCGAGCAGCTTTTCCGCCTCGTCCAAATACTTCGGATCGCCGGACTGCTGATACACCTGAAGTACGAACGACAGCTTCTGCTGCAAATATTCCGGATGCCGCGGCTGAAGCCGGAGCGCCTCGTCGAGCGGCACGACCACTTCGTTGTACGGCTTTCCGGCGAGCGCCGCCTGAATCGCCTGACCGAACTTCCCGTTCGCCGTCAAAAAGATTCCCGACATCACGAAAAAGACCGCCGCTACCGCCAACACCGCCGTCGGGAAAACGGCCCGCGCCGCCCTTGTCCGGAACACCTCCCCGATCCTCGCCGCAAAAGGCGCCGGCCGGTCCCCGTCGACGCGCGCCAGGCACCCCAGACAAAGGAACACAAGCGCCGCCAAATAAACATAACTCATCTCGAAATCGATCGCACTATGTATCAGAAGAGCCGTCGAAAACGCGAAAAACGCGAGCTCCGTCGACAAATTTCGCCCTTCAGCGGCAAGCCCGTCGGCCTTATGTCCGCCGGTTAAGCGTCCTCTTGATTCCGCCGTCGACGCGCCCGACTGCGCCGACGCCCACGCTGCGTAGGCACGGACGAACCGGACATAAATCCAGCCCATCAGCGCCAGCAGCGCGAGCAGGCCGACCAGCCCCGTCTCGTTCAAATACTGCAAATAAAAACTGTGCGCCTGCCGGCTCGTATACGGATTGTTCTGATATTGCTCGTACATGACCGCCCAGGCGCCGCCGCCCTTGCCGATGATCGGGTAGTCCAGAAACAGTTTGAACGAATCCTCGTAAAACGTCCCTCGCTCCAGCACACTGTGCTGCCGGAAATTGATATTTTCCAGCCGCGTCCGCAGCTGCTCCGGCAACCATCCGGCCATCGCCGACGCCTTGAGCAGCGCCCACAACCCGACCGTTCCGACGACGACCGCCGCCGCCGGCAGGGCGAACCGCACCCAGCCCCTGGCATTCCACCCTTTTGCCCGCTCCTCCAGAGCCGGAATGACCCGCACCTGGCAAAACGTCACGACCGCCCCGACCGCCGCCGAACAGCCGATCAACAGCAGCCATTTCGGCCACGACAGCGGATCGGTGATCGGGTAAAGGAAGGACGGCTTCGGCTCCGGCCCGCCGGACAGACTGTCCGTAATCCGCTTCAGCATCTCCAGCGCCCGGTCGGTCATTTTCGCCGAAATCAGCACCGCACCGACCGCTCCGAGCGCCGTATACGCCAGAAACGCCGCCTGCTGTACAAAACGGAAGAAAGGCAGCACGACCAGCGCGGCGACCGGAAACACGACCAGCCCCCCGCGCGACAGCGTCAGCAAAAACGAAGTCAACACCGGCACGATCATCAACGCCTGAACCGCAATCGCCCAGCGGCTTCGCGAAGATAGCAGCACGACCATGCCGGCCAAAAACAGCGCGATCAAATACGCGGCGTACGCGTTGGCGTACTGAAACACCGACGTCAGCCGCAGCCCGGCGCCGTCGACCATGACTGCGTCGCGGTAATACGCGTTTCCGAACAGATTGGCGAAACCGTACCAGACGACGACATAACCCGCGCCGAGCATCGCCCACGTCAATCGACGCACATCGGATTCCTTCGGCAAATAAAGCGCCGCCAAGAAAAACGCGACGTAGATGAGCTGGATGAACACCGCGTTTTTCGCCACGTGCGGGGAGGCTGCGACTGTCCACGAGACGGCGTACGACAGCGGCAACACCCAAATGAAAATGCTGAAAACCCCTCGCATTTTGTCGGGCTTCCAGGTATAATAGAGGACGGCGGCGATAAAACCCAGTAAGACCGCTGAAAGGAGAAACGAATAGTAAATCGGCCGCTCGAACTGGTTCATGTTGACGAGCCCCGCGCCCCCGTTGAACAGGGCTTTGGAGAAGGGGGCGAGGAGGAGGAAGAGAACTGTTGGAATAGAAATTGAAGAAACTAAAAGAGCAGAATGTTGAGAGTTTGGTTCAGACTTTTTATTCATGATTCTTGGGAAGCCCCTTCCTCAGGATCGGGTTCAATTTATCTGGCTTATAGTGTAACATAGACTTTGATATGCGTGAACCTGTTCGTCATGATTGTGGGGCATGAGATGAAAGTTAAGGGATGCGTGATGCAAAATATAGTCAATTTTTTGAAAGAAATATGGAAATATAGAATTTTTTTGTTTGAGTTGTCGAAGAGAGAGTTTTATATGCGATACGTCGGTTCGTTGTTGGGGAGCGTCTGGGCATTTGTTCATCCCATAATTCAGATTTTGATTTTATGGTATGTATTTCAAATAGGGTTCAAATCAGCCGCTGTAGATAATTTTCCTTTTATTCTATGGTTGGCAAGCGGCATGATTCCGTGGTTTTTTTTCTCAGAAAGTCTTCAAGGTGCGACGAACTCTATTATTGAGAATAGACATTGGGTAAAAAAAATTGTGTTTCGGATAAGTTTATTGCCGCTCGCAAAGATTATAACGGCATTATATATACATCTTTTTTTTGTAGGGCTTCTTTTGTTGATGTTTCTGGCATACGGCTACAAGCCTACAATCTATTTGCTACAAATCTTTTATTATATGTTATCTATGATAGTATTTGTTTTAGGATTGTCATGGGCCACTTCTTCTTTAATCGTCTTTTTTAGAGATATAGGGCAAATCATATCGATGCTGCTACAATTTGGTTTTTGGTTGACACCTATTTTTTACTCATTGAAAGTTGTTCCCGAAAAATACAGGATTATATATATGTTTAATCCGATGTTTTATATTGTGGAAGGATATAGAGATAGTTTAATTTATCATATATGGTTCTGGGAGCGCGGTTTTCAAACAGTATTTTATTGGATAATGACGTTTGTTTGCTTAACTGTTGGAGGTCTGCTTTTCAAACGATTAAGACCACATTTTGCAGACCTACTGTGAGGTGAGCAAAATGGAGGAGGCTGTTGTTATCAGAGTTGAGAATCTAACAAAAACTTATAAACTTTATGAGAAACCGATTGATCGATTGAAGGAAGCCATCCACCCATTTGGAAAGAAGTATCATAAAAAGTTCGATGCTGTACATCGAGTTTCGTTTAAAGTAAGGAAAGGCGAAACAGTTGGGATCGTTGGGAGAAATGGATCTGGAAAGTCTACTCTACTTAAAATGATCACAGGGGTTATCACACCAAGTGAAGGCGTTATTGAAGTTAAAGGGAAACTTTCTGCTTTGTTGGAATTGGGAGCTGGCTTTCATCCTGAATATAGTGGAATAAAGAATATTTTTTTGATCGGAACGATGTATGGATACAACAGGAGGGAAATGGAGAGCAGGTTAGATGAAATCGTTCGTTTTGCGGATATTGGGGATTTTATCCATCAGCCTGTTAAAACGTACTCTAGCGGTATGTTTATTAGGTTGGCATTTGCCGTTGCGATTAATGTCGATCCTGATATTCTGGTTATTGATGAAGCGCTGAGTGTGGGAGATATGCGATTTCAGCAAAAATGCTTCCGAAAAATGGAGGAATTTAGAAAGTCAAAGACCATACTCTTAGTATCACATGATATAAACGCTATTGTTAATTATTGTGATCGTGCTATCTGGATGAATGACGGTAGGATTGTTGACGAGGGTCATCCTAAGGAGGTAACTAAGAAATATCAGGCATACATGACGGGCTCGACTTTGGTTAGGTATATTGAGAGCAAAGCAAACAAATGGGTAGAAGAAAAGGAAACCTTAGGTGAAGAGATTGACTGTATTCCCAATAATGTGGATGTTCACGGGGATGGAAAAGCAAAAATTGTAGGAATATCCATGCTCGATGCAAAAACGAAGGAAAAGATTGCAGTCGTAGACCCGGGGCAATCAATTGATGTTATTTTAAAAATTCAAGCGAATGAGTATATTAAAAATCCAATTGTTGGCTTAACGTTGAAGGATCGGATCGGAAACATCGTTACTCAATGCAATAGTTTCGTTATAGGTAAGAAATTAGAGGATTTAACGAAGAACTCAATTTCTGTGTTTCGTTTCACATTTACTATGCCGAATTTGAACAAAGGGGTATATACGATTTCTCCTGCTATAGCATCTGGAACACAGGAGGAGCATGTCCAACATTGTTGGGTTCATGACGCATTGATTTTCCAAGTGTTGGGAAAAAATAAAAGATATCATTTGCAAGGATATCTCTTTTTAGATGATGTTGAATGTGAAAAGATTTGTGAAAGGATGGGTGTAGAAACGTGAAATTCACAGGTGAAAGATATATTCCTAACGTGGCTGATAGACAAATGGAAGTTGAACATCTTCAAAGGTATATGTCTATATTACCTTTGGTAAAAAATAAAGTAGTGCTTGATGCTGCATGCGGAGAAGGGTATGGAGCGGCTTTAATTGCTCAATATGCTACTAAAGTTTATGGAATTGATATTGATAGTGAAACGATTAGTCATGCAGAATTAACTTATAAAGCATCTAACTTGGAGTTTATTTGCGCTCCAGTTCAGAGAACTGAACTGCCTGCTCAGTCTATTGACGTTGTAGTTTCATTCGAAACTATCGAACATCTTGATGAAGAAGAACAAGAAAATTTTCTTCTTGAAGTCAAAAGGGTTCTTCGAGAGGATGGCTTTTTAATTATTTCAACACCGGACAAGTACTGGTACACAGATGTTTGGAATAACAAGAATTCATTTCATAAGAGAGAATTAAATAGAGAAGAATTTTATCAAATACTCAAAAAGTATTTTCCGCATGTAGACTTTTATTATCAAAAATTTGAAGTTATTTCTGTAATAGGAAAGAAAGAAGAACGTTATTATAAGTCTCTTACAGAACTTGCGGGAGGAAATAGTGACGTTTTTTACGATGGAAAATATATTATTGGCGTATGTGGACGATACCCTTTAAAAGAAGGTGGAATAAGTTCTGTTGTATTCGATGTACATGTTCAATATCGTCAATTGATGGACCGAATTATTTCTCTTCAAAATGAAGTTGAAACGCGAAATGCACATATACAAAAGCTGAACGAAATAATCAAGAAGAATGACATACTTATCGCTGAATTTCAAGAGAAAGGCAAATGTATAGAACAGCTGCAACGAGAATTAGATAGAAAAAATTCAATAAATCAAATATTAATTGAGGAATTAAGTTTGAAAAACAGAGAAATTGAAATTATGGGAAAAAGAATTAATGATTTATCAGAGAAAGAAAAAGCAATATATGCAGAACTTGAACAAAGCAAACACTTAATTGAAAGCCAAAAAAACACAATTAGACAATTATCAGAAAAAGAGAGAATGTTAGAAGAAATATTAAAATCAGATGGATGGAAAGTATTAAGGGCTTATTACAAGGTGAGGGATCTTCTTTTTCCAAAAGAAAGTATCAGGAGATTGTTTCTAAAAATATTAGTCTATTTCATTAAAAATCCGCAGTTTTTAAAATTAATTAACAAACAGAATTTCAGAAAATTTGTATATTACATGAAGGTGGAAAAGATATCGAATGTTGAAAATCGATTTGAAGCTTATTTTAGAAGGTATTTACATTCATCTACAAAAAAAGGAATTCGATTAAATAAAGTGGGAGGGGGTGTTTTTCGAGAAAGATTGATTTTTCCTAAACATGACGAGCCATTGGTTTCAATTATAGTTCCCGTGTACAATCAATTTAATTATACGTTATCATGTTTAAAGTCAATTCTTGAAAATACTCCACAAAATATAAGTTATGAAGTACTTGTTGCAGATGATGAATCAACTGATGAAACAAAGAACATAGAAAATTATGTAGAAAACATACGAGTCATTCGTAATGGAATAAATAAAGGTTTTTTAAAGAATTGTAATTACGCGTCTAAGTATGCGAAAGGAAATTATATTGTTTTTTTGAATAATGATACGAATGTCCAGAATGGATGGCTAGATTCCTTAATTGAGCTGATGGAAAGTGATCCAAAGATCGGCTTAGTCGGCTCCAAATTGATTTATCCGGATGGAAGATTACAAGAAGCTGGAGGTATAATATGGAGAGACGGGACTGGGTGGAATTATGGCAGATATGATGATCCCGAAAAGCCTGAGTATAATTATGTGAAAGAGGTCGATTACATATCGGGAGCTGCGATTATGATTCGGGCTGATTTATGGAGAGAAATTGGAGGGTTTGATGAGAGATATGCTCCGGCATATTTTGAGGATGCGGATTTGGCATTTGAGGTAAGGAAGCATGGTTATAAAGTAGTATACCAACCGACGTCTGTAGTAGTTCATTTTGAAGGCGTTTCGCATGGAAATGATATGAGTAGTGGGATTAAAAGCTATCAAATCAGAAATCGCGAGAAATTTGTAGAGAAGTGGAATGATATTTTGAAAACCCAGTATTTTGAAAATGGGAGAAATGTATTTTTGGCACGCGATCGGAGTGGCAACAAAAGAACGATTTTAGTAATTGATCATTATGTTCCGCATTTTGATAAAGATGCAGGAAGTAGATCTATATATGGATACATAAAGCTTTTTGTAAAATTAGGTTACACCGTAAAATTTATAGGGGATAATTTTTATAGGCATGAACCATATACAACTTCCTTACAAAAGATGGGTGTAGAAGTTCTTTATGGGGATTGGTATAAGGATCATATCGAAAAATGGCTAAAAGAGAATGGGCAATATATTGATTTTACTTATTTGAATAGACCACATATTTCGATTAAATATATTGATTTGATACGCAGATATACTTCATCTAAAGTAATATACTATGGTCATGATTTGCATTATCTGAGAGAGCTACGGGAGTATGAAATAACAAAAAATAAAGAATTATTAAAATCCTCCGGTAGATGGAAGGAAATGGAATGTGAATTGTTTAAAAAATCTGATGTTGTTTATTACCCCTCACTCTTTGAAGTAAAAATAATTAAAGAGCAATTTCCTGATGTAAATGTTAAGGCTATACCGGTATACATTTTTGAAGATTTACCACATGAAGAGTATCAACTTTCGTTTGAAAATCGAAAAGATATAATGTTCGTTGGGGGGTTTAACCATAGACCAAATATTGATGCAGTTCTTTGGTTTGTTAATGAAATTTGGCCAAAAGTGTTAAGAAGTATTCCTGACTTAAAATTTTATATTATTGGATCTAATCCACCTGATATTATAAAAAGGCTACATTCAAAAAGCATAGTTGTTACTGGATTTGTAACAGAAGAGCAACTAAAAGAGTATTATTCTAAATGTAAGATAGCCGTTGTACCTCTTCGATATGGTGCTGGAGTTAAGGGGAAAGTGGTGGAGGCGTTATTCAATCAAATACCTATTATTACAACTTCAATAGGAGCTGAAGGGCTACCAGATATTGAGGATCACTTAATTGTAGTAGATGATAGCAGTAAGTTTGCAGATAAGCTTGTGGAATTGTATAGAAGTAATGATTTTCTTAATAATTTGAGTATAAAATCAAGAAAATATATAATTCGTTATTTTTCAGAGGAAGCAGCATTGAAAGTAATAGAGAGTGATTTTTCAAAGTGACCCTGAAATGTAAATATGTTGGCTTGTTTATCATACGGTGATTGTTTTGAGTCCATATTTCTATAAAATATGAGGGGATTAAGATGAAACACCTAAGCGTTTTCAAAGAGAATAGGTTAAAGGAGATATTGTTTTTGTATTTGCTAAATCGACTCTCGGTTTTTCTTACAGCTTTAGCATCAACCTATTTTTTTCCCGAGAAGACAGGAGGACATGGTGATTTAAAAAGCCGCATAATGGGTATATTTGCTAGATATGATTCTATGTGGTATATAGGGATTGCTGAGAATGGGTATATGGAAGAACCTAGTCCTAATCATCCTCACCAAGCGAATTGGGCGTTTTTTCCTTTATTTCCTATTTTGATAAGATTATTGGATTTAGCGTTAAATGATAAAATCTTATCTGGAGCAATAATTTCAAACACATGTCTCGTCATTGGATTATATATTTTATACAAAATGGTAGAGATGTTAAGTGACAGTGGGGTTGCTTTTCGTGCATGTTTGTACATTTTGATATTTCCAACTAGTTGGTTTTTCTCTGCAGTCTATACAGAATCAGTCTTTCTACTTTTGAGTGTAATGTGTTTTTATTTAGCGTATTCGGGGAAGTGGTGGTCAGTTGGGTTAATTGGTATTCTTGCATCATTGTCACGCCCGCAAGGGATTATACTTTTATTCCCATTGGCATATATATATTGGAAAAGAAATAGACGAATTAACTTCAATGCGATCGCCCTTTTGGGGTTTCCGTTAGGGATCGGAATTTATATGCTTTATCTTTATAAGTTGACTGGTGATCCATTAGCGTTTTCTCATATTCAGAGAGCTTGGGGGAGAAAGTTTTCTATTCCATTTGAACCGGTGTTTGATTACATACGAAATCCATATATTTGGGGGCATTATAATAACGACTTTGGTCCTATAAGTTTTATTTTAACCGTTTTATTTTTAATTTTCCTACCTTTTGTATTTCGTTACTTGGGCTTTTCTTTTGGTATTTATACTCTGCTCCTTTTGGCAGTTCCGTTATCCACTAATACTTTTATGTCTATATCGAGATATTTATTAGTAATATTTCCTATTTTCATTATTTTTGGCATTTTTGGAAAGAATAAGTTTTGGCATTACTCATTTATTCTGATGTTTTCAACATTCTTAGGATTAGCCGTAATTGCATTTTCGAATGGTTATTCTGGAATAATATAATATTTATCCTTTTTTAGAATAAAAGAGATTAATATTGCTTAAATGAAAAAAATAAGTGCTTATAAAGAGTTCTGCGAATCCGTGACCATTAGCAGCTTTCCTTTGGAGGATTCATCGTCATGCGAGGCGAATCTGTTGACTAGAATGCCTTCTCCTACTTAAATGCGAAGTGGAACCTGTTTCGGATGGCCTATATTCGAGATTGTTTGTTATTGATCACCTACGGTGGTCTTGCAGTTGTCAAAGCGTTTTTAATCAATCTCTTCTGGAACGTCTCAACCGGACTCGCCTATTGGAAATTGAACAATCACTTGGTTCTTTTGCAGAGATTATCCTAGCTTTATTGGGTTATTTTCATGGTAAAAAGTGATTTTGAGCATATTCAGTGTAGTGAGGCGTTTCGCGAGAACAAGTTTTTGCGCGGATTCAGGAGGCTCTACAAATGAAAGGCGTCATTTTAGCCGGCGGTACGGGTTCTCGATTATATCCGCTGACGAAAGTAACGAATAAACATTTGCTGCCCGTGGGTCGATATCCGATGATCTATCATGCGATCGCCAAGCTGAAAGAGGCGGGAATTACAGATCAGCTGGTGGTCACCGGGCGCGAACACATGGGCGACGTCGTGAACCTACTCGGCAGCGGCCGTGAGTTCGGCGTTTCGTTTACATACAAGGTTCAAGACGAAGCCGGCGGAATCGCCCAGGCGTTGGGATTGGCTGAGCAGTTTGCTGCCGGGGACCGGATGGTCGTGATTCTGGGCGACAACGTGTTTTCCGACAGCATTGCGCCTTACGTCGAGAGATATAGGCGGCAGGAACGGGGCGCCAAAATTCTGATCAAGGAAGTGCCCGACCCGCAGCGGTTCGGGGTTCCCGAACTGAAAGACGGCAAAATCGTGTCCATCGAAGAAAAACCCGAGCGGCCGAAAAGCCGCTATGCCGTCACCGGCATATACATGTATGACAGCCGTGTCTTTGAGATCATTAAAACGTTGAAACCTTCGGCGCGAGGAGAATTGGAGATTACAGACGTCAACAATTCGTATATCGAACGAAACGAATTGACGTATGACATCTTACAGGGATGGTGGACGGACGCGGGCACGCATGCGTCCTGGGCTAAAGCCAACGAGTTGGCGCGGGATATCGTGCTCGGCGAGGAATTCGGGACATTTAAGAGTTGACGGAGTTCGATGGAAAGATGAACATCATTCGGGGCAAACTGGAAGGCGTTATCTTGATCGAACCGGACGTCTTTCTCGACAGCCGGGGTTTTTTCATGGAGAGTTATCATGAAGGCAAATTCAGGGCGGCGGGACTAGAGGTTACATTCGTTCAGGACAACCATTCGCTTTCGGTCGAAGCGGGCGTAATCCGGGGACTGCATTATCAGTTGAATCCGAAAGCCCAGGCCAAGCTTGTCCGCGTCGTTGCGGGGGCGATCTACGATGTGGTCGTCGACCTTCGCCGAAACTCGCCCACGTTCGGCCGATGGCAGGGGTTCATTCTGACGGCGGACAACAAACGGCAACTGTTCGTGCCGAAAGGGTTCGCCCACGGTTTTTGCACGCTGGTGCCGAATACGGAAGTCGTCTACAAAGTGGATGAGTTTTATTCACCCGAGCACGACCGCGGCATCCGGTGGGACGATCCGGAGCTCGGCATCGACTGGCCGACGAGCCGACCGATTTTGTCAGATAAAGACCGCAAGCTTCCGCTGCTGCGCGATGCGGAACTCAATTTCTGAGGGGACGGGAACATGAACCTGCTCGTCACTGGCGGCGCCGGTTTTATCGGCAGCAACTTCATCCTCTACATGATGCGTCGATATCCCGATTACCGGATCGTCAACGTCGATGCGCTGACGTACGCCGGGAATCCGGAGAATCTGAAGGCGGTGGAACGGCATCCGAACTACCGATTCGTGCACGCGGACATCGCCGACCGCAGGCGGATGGAGGAGCTTTTTCGCGAAGAACGGATCGACGTCGTCGTCAATTTCGCGGCGGAATCGCATGTCGACCGCAGCATTATGGAGCCGGACGTGTTCGTCCGGACGAATGTTCTGGGGACTCAAGTGTTGCTCGACGCTGCGAAAACTTATGGTGTCCGAAAGTTCGTGCAGATTTCGACGGACGAAGTCTACGGTTCGCTCGGCGAGACGGGGCTTTTTACGGAAGAAACGCCGCTTGCCCCGAACAGTCCGTATTCGGCGAGCAAGGCCGGCGCCGATCTGCTCGTGCGGGCTTACCATCACACGTTCGGGCTGCCCGTCAACATTACGCGCTGTTCCAACAATTACGGGCCGTATCAGTTTCCGGAGAAGCTGATCCCGCTTATGATCACCAACGCCCTGGAGGATCAACCGCTGCCCGTGTACGGCGACGGTCTGCACGTGCGGGACTGGTTGTATGTGGAGGATCACTGCGAGGCGATCGATCTGGTCGTCCATCGCGGCAAAGACGGGGAAGTGTACAACATCGGCGGCAACAACGAGCGGACGAATCTGGAGGTGGTGCGGACCGTGCTGGCAACACTCGGCAAGCCGGAATCGCTGATCCGGTTCGTTCCGGACCGGCCCGGCCACGATCGCCGCTACGGCATCGACGCAAGTAAAATCCGGCGCGAGCTCGGCTGGGCGCCGAGGCATTCGTTCGAGCAGGGCATTGAAGCCACCATTCGGTGGTACGTGGACAACCGCGAATGGTGGCAGCGCATCCGGTCGGGGGCGTACCGAGAGTATTACCGAAAGCAATACGGCATGGATTGGGCCGAGGATGCCGGATGAAAGTCGTCGTCACGGGTGCGAACGGACAGTTGGGCCGGGATTTGGTCCGGCGCTTGTCGGCCGAGCATGAGGTGTACGGATTCGGGCGGGAAGCGCTCGACGTCCGCGATCCCGACGCCTGTCGCGATGTGCTGAGGCGCGTGCGTCCGGACGTGGTCGTTCATGCCGCCGCCTACACGGCGGTGGACCGGGCGGAGAGCGAGCCGGACGAGGCGTTCCGGGTCAACGCCGACGGCACCCGCAATATCGCTATGGCGGCGGAAGAAGTCGGCGCGAAGCTTTGTTACGTCAGCACGGATTACGTCTTCGACGGCCGAAAAGGTCGGCCGTACGGCGAGTACGACGACACGAACCCTGTGAACGTCTACGGTCGGTCAAAACGGGCGGGTGAATGGTTCGTTCAGGCATTGTGCCGCAAGTTTTTCATTGTGCGGACGGCCTGGGTGTACGGCGCACACGGGCAAAATTTCGTCAAAACCATGCTGCGGCTTGCCCAGGAGCGCGACGTGATCCGCGTCGTCGACGATCAGATCGGCTCGCCGACTTATACGGTCGACTTGGCGAACTTTCTTGCACGCCTCGTCGTTACGGACCGATACGGCATCTATCACGCGACGAATGCGGGAAGCTGTTCGTGGTACGAGTTCGCAAAAGCAATATTCGAGGAAGCCGATCTTCACGTACGGGTGGAGCCGTGCACGACTGACGAGTTTCCGCGGCCCGCGCCTCGGCCGAAATATTCGGTGCTGGACCATATGGCCATCCGCACGAACGGCTTTCCGGACTTGCGGCATTGGCGCGAGGCGCTGAGGGATTTTGTTTCTTCACGTTTTGGAGGTGCGTAGAAGTGAATTTACTAGAAAGAAAACCCGAACCGATTTTTATTATTGGCGCGTACCGATCGGGAACAAGCATATTAACATGGGCGTTGGGGCAGCATCCTAATATTCTTCCTTTAGAAGAAACAAATTGGATTTATCGTTTGAGTATTGATTTGCATTATCTATATGAAATAGGGACGATAAACGGAATGCGTTCTCATCTTAGTTCAATAGGGATTTCAAGAAAGAAATTTTATGAAGAATTCGGAAAATATATAAACAATTTCATAATAAGTAATAAAGAAAATATGATCAAAATGGGGAACAGAGAAGCTGTCGAAAAGAAGATAATACCCTCTGATAATTTTAGACTTGTTAGATCTCATGGTGATCCAAAACTGAGGTGGGTAGATGGAACGCCCGAGAATTCACATTATGTATACAGTTTGAATATGCTCTTTCCAAAATCAAAATTTATACATATTGTACGAAATCCCAAAAAAAGTTGCAAAATCATTGATGAATTTTAGCACTATTGGTGGAATCAATTATAAGGAAGATGAGGCCTATCAAGCTTGGATGAGATTAATTGAGGATTGTGTTTTAGCCGAGCAAGCTTTT
Source organism: Candidatus Reconcilbacillus cellulovorans (assembly GCA_002507565.1). Lineage (GTDB taxonomy): Bacteria > Bacillota > Bacilli > Paenibacillales > Reconciliibacillaceae > Reconciliibacillus > Reconciliibacillus cellulovorans. Next base: position 4,169 of record MOXJ01000042.1, on the reverse strand, counting down.
GGTTCGAATAAAGTTCTTAGAATATATCATGAGGATTTAGAGAGTAACCCTCAAAGCGTAGTTGAAAAATGTTTAGAATTTATTGGAGAAGAATTTTCGAAAGATTGTTTGCTTCCTCTAAGAGAAAGAATCAATAGTTCAATATATAATGAAGAGGATGATTATAGTATCGAAGGGAATATTAACAGTGAAAAAGAGTATGTGAGGAATGCTTTTATATTATACAAGAATATTCTAAATTCTTATAATTTTAAGAAAGGAGACATAAGGTCTTACAGGGTAATAAGAAGAAAGTTTCTTGAAAAAGTTGATTATAGGAATCCTAACAGAATAAAGGATCTTATGGAATGGAATCTAGATTTATTAGATCAGTTAAAAAAGAAAGAGTGTGAAATTATAAATCTGAGGAAAGAAATTCAGAAAAATTATAAACCATTAATTTTGTATAAATATGGCCCAGAAGATATCTTCAAGGGACGACCTTTTAATGTTCAACCGAATGGCGAAAGCGCAATATGGGTGCATTCAGAAAATGCCACATCAACATCAGTTTTGTTTCTTGATAATATAAAATTAGATACATATGTAAGTGAAGATGGTAAGTTAGTGACGGCATGTATTCCAAGAGATTTTTATGAAAAAAGCGGAAAGTTTACTCTATATTTATTGGATTTACAAACTAATGTAAGGTCGAATATTCTTATTTTCGAAGTCAAGGATTGAGTTATAATTTTATCAAATATGGTGATTTGTTTTGGATGAAAACGATGGACCTCTCCGTCATCATCATCTCCCACAACACGCGCGAACTCACCGCGAACGCCGTCGAATCGGTGCTGCGGTCGAACACCCGCTACCGCTTCGAAGTGATCGTCGTCGACAACGCCTCGACGGACGGCAGTGCGGAGGCGATCGCGGCGCGGTTTCCCGAAGTGCGGCTCGTCCGCAACGCGAAGAACGTCGGCTTTGCGCGCGCGAACAACCAGGCGATCCGGCTGGCGCGGGGGCGATACATCCTGCTGCTTAATTCCGATACCGTCGTGCGGCCGGACACGTTCGAGACGATGCTGGATTTCATGGAAGCGCATCCGCGCGTCGGAGCGGCCGGCTGCAAGGTGCTCTTGCCCGACGGGTCGCTGGACAAGGCGTGCAGGCGCGGGTTTCCGACGCCGGCGGCGTCCTTTTACTACGTGTTCGGCCTGGCGCGGCTATTTCCGAAGTCGGCGCGGTTCAACGCCTACCATCTCGGCCATCTCGATCCGGATACCGATCACCCGGTCGATTGTCTCGTCGGCGCGTTCATGCTCGTGCGGCGGGAGACGATCGGGCAGGTCGGTTTGCTGGACGAGCGGTTTTTCATGTACGGTGAGGATGTCGACTGGTGTTTCCGGATCCGGCAGGCGGGTTGGGACATCCATTATTGGCCGCGCACGTCGATCGTCCATTACAAGCGGGCGAGCTGGGGAAGAAGGCCAGCGCGGGTGATCCGGGAGTTTCACCGGTCGATGTGGCTGTTTCACCGAAAACATTTTGCGGCGCGGTATCCGTTTTACGTGAACGCGCTGGTCGGGCTCGGCATCGGCGTTCGGCTGGCGGGAGCGCTTGTGAAAAACGGTTTTCTTGCGCGGCTGGGGGGGCGTCGGCGGTGATCCGGCAGCATCAGCGGTATTTGGCGTTTCTCTATGCGTTGGCGGACGCGGCGGCGGTGGAGGCGGCGTTCCTTGCGGCGTGGTGGGTCAAGTTCCGCAGCGGATGGCTCGGGTATGGAACGCCGCTGCCGTTTTCGACCTATTTTCTCTGGTCGACGGTGTATGCGGCATTGGTGGTGGCGGTCGGGTATTTCGGGCGGTTTTATGTGCCGAAGCGTCGAAAACGGTTCGCGTACGAGCTTTACAAGGCGCTGCAGACGCACGCGGTCGCGATGCTTTTGCTGCTCGGGCTGTTGTTCGCGGTAAAGGAAGTGCACGTATCGCGGGCGTTTCTGGCGATGTTTTACGCGGCGGGCGTCGGGTTCGTCGGCGCGTACCGGTTTGCGGTGAAGACGGCGCTCAAGACGATCCGCAAAAAAGGCTACAACAAACAGTTCGTGCTGATCGTCGGCGCGGGTTCGGTCGGCCGACGGTTCTACAAAAACTTACAGCAGTTTCCGGAGCTCGGTTACGAGGTGATCGGGTTTCTCGACGATTTTCTCGACCGGCATGAACCGGCGCACGAGCCTTTGCCGCCGATTCTCGGTCCGGTCGACCGGCTGGAGGACGTGCTGAAGACGGTGCTTGTCGACGAGGTGATCGTGGCGCTGCCGCTCGATGTCCATCGCAAGATCGGGCGGATCGTCGAGGTGTGCGAGAAGGCGGGCGTCAAGGTCCACATCATTCCGGACTTTTTCGATTATTTGCCGGCGCGGCCGAGTTTCGAGAATTTCGCCGGGATTCCGATCATCAACGTGCGCAACATTCCGCTGGACGATTTCCGCAACCGGCTGCTCAAGCGCGCGTTCGACATCGTTTTTTCGCTGGCGGTGATCGTGCTGACGGCGCCGCTCATGCTGTTGATTGCGATCGGCATCAAGCTGACGTCCCCGGGGCCTGTGCTGTTCCGACAGGAGCGGGTCGGGCTGAACCGGCGGCGGTTCGTCATGTACAAGTTCCGGACGATGCATGTGATGCCGCGGGAACAGTCGGACACGACGTGGACGGTGGAAAACGACCCGCGGCGGACGAGGTTCGGCGCTTTCTTGCGCAGGACGAGCTTGGACGAACTGCCGCAGTTTTTCAACGTGCTGATGGGCCATATGAGCGTTGTCGGCCCGCGGCCGGAGCGGCCGTATTTCGTCGAGCAGTTCAAGGAAGAGATTCCGAACTACATGCTGAAGCATTATATCCGGCCGGGCATTACGGGCTGGGCGCAGACGAACGGGCTGCGCGGCGACACGTCGATCGAGGAGCGCATCCGGCACGATTTGTTTTATATTGAGAATTGGACGTTTCTGTTTGATTTGAAAATTATTTTGCTGACGATCGTCCGGGGGTTCCGCGACCGGAACGCGTATTAAACGATTCCGAGGGGCGATCGACGGCGAGGCGGCCGGTGCAGTCGCGGCGAACGGGAAAGCCGGCGTCCGATGCGGCTTTCGCGCCGATGCGGCTCCCGCGCTGATGCGGCCGGAAGGGGCGTATCTTTTTTGCCGATTTCCGCATACTGGTAAGATAGGACCAGCAATGCGGAGGTCGGAGGATCGATGCGTGAAGACGGGCGCGGGCGGGCGCCGGGCGAGATGTGCGACGAGCTGCCGGTCGGCATGTGGCTCGTTTGGGGCGTGCTGGGCGGCGTTTTGCTGTGGGCGGCGCTGATCGCGCTCGTGCGGTGGGCCTGGCGGGCGGTCATACATTTTTGAGCCGGCCCGTAGGGCGATTCGCCCTGCGAGGTGGCGGAGCTGGATCCGCCGTGCCGGATCGGATTCCGTTGGTGAAAAGATTGGCACGTCGTCTTTGAGCTGAACGAGCGGGACGACGGGAAAACGGAATTCACGCTGGTTCACTCCGGCTGGCGGGCGGACGAGGCGACGAAATTCGGCCAGCCGCATCCGGTCGTCCGCGGCGTCATGGACGGCGGTTGGCGGTTGGGAGAAAATCGTCGGGGAAAGATTGCCGGAAGCGGTGCGCGGGGGTGGGGGCGAAACGCCGGGGTACGCCGCGGGCGTCGGCGAGCTCCGGCGTTTCGGCGAGCTCCGGCGTTTCGGCGAGCTCCGGCGTTTCGGCGAGCTCCGGCATTTCGCTGAAAAGATGTGCGTCGGTTGCTTTGGTCGGTGCTTTGAATGAAAAACACGCAAGCCCCCCGCGGTGTCGGGGGGGCTTGACGCTTTTTTCGGCTTATCGCGGAAAAGCTTCGATTAGGCTTGCCCTTCCGCCAACGCGCGAATGCGCTCAATCGGTAGGCCGGTCACCTCGGCCACCGTGTCCGCGTCCATCCCGCGCGCCAGCAGGTTCCGCGCCACATCCATTTTTCCTTGCTGCAGTCCTTGTTGCAGTCCTTGCTGCAGTCCTTCCGCGCGGCCTTCCTCGCGCGCACCCTCCAGCATCGACGCCTGGTCGCGCAAAAACTTCTGCCGCGCCTCGTACCGCCAACGCGCCTCTTCGCTCTGACTCAAAATCTCCAGCGTCGTCATCGCC
>MOXJ01000041.1 GCA_002507565.1 Candidatus Reconcilbacillus cellulovorans | reverse complement strand
GTTTCGTGGCTTCCTCCACCGTTTTTCCCCGTTTGAGGCGCGCCTCGAAATCATCCCGCACGTCCGCCGCCAGGTCAAAATCAAAGATGTCCACCGGAATAAACTCGGGCGTTTCGTCCCGGGCCTGTATATTCTCCGGCATTAAACCGCATTGTTTGAGAAGATGGATGTAGTAAATTCGAATGGCTTCGTAGCCGTTGTTACCGTATTCATAAAACTTTTCATTTTGTTTCAATCTTTCGAATTCAGATTTAGAAATTACAGTCCATTCTTCATCGATGTTATAAATATACGCAATCCTACTATCATCCTCTGTTTTATAAAACCTAATCTTGCTGTACTCTGGAGGAACCGGAATGTGACCCACAATCGGCCAGTCGCCAGTACTGATCATGGCAGATGAGCCCCACAGAAAAGTCAACGTCTCCATCCCCCGCAGTTGCTCCAGGGTATACGACTTGCTCGGGTCCAGCTTGTAAAGCTCGTGCAACGCCTTGTAGCCTTTTTTCGCCACAATCACCCTGCCATATCCGACATAGCCCGGCACCAGCTCGATTTGATAGACGTCACCCGGTTTAAATCTGATTCTCTTGGCCATGATTCCATGCCTCCTATTTTCGGTAATTATTTTTTTCAAATACGTAATATGCCCTGGCTAATCTTAGGTAAGTATCTCTGTTTTTGTTTCGTATGGAGATGCCCTGAATGACGTTCAAGAAAGGTTTTCGCTTTCCGCTCTTGATTTCCTCTTCCGTCGGTCGATGCAGATCCATCTCCATCTGTTCTACTCCTCTCGCCGCTTCGTACGTAAACCCTTCATCACGGACCAATTCAAAACGTAATCCTTGCGTCTTGCTGCCTTGACGATCATGCGCAGCTTCCCTTTGAGTAGGATTCACTGTCCTACCTACATACCTGACTTCATTTGTTTCCCTGTCCCTAAGACGATAAACATAATGAATCCGGTCTCGATATCCCGCATTATGCGTCCAGATTCCGGCATCGCCAACGAAGAACGTGTAGTATTCGTCTACCAGGACATTATAGACAAACTCATCCGTTGGCGTCGATGATACGCCGGTCACCGGAAGCAATCGGCCATCGTGGGTAATCAGCCTGTCACCGACTTGCAGATCCTTCGCTTCAACCCACCCTTTGCCGACGACCCAGAACGGATGATCACCTGTGGCGGATATCGATTCATCCACGACTCTGATCGTAACCAGCTCATCGGTCCGATGCTTGAACAGGTCGATGACCGTCTTGTAAGCCTTTCGGCCCGTCAACTCGTCTTTCGCCAGAACCTTGTCGCCACGTCGAATATCTTCGATGGCAACGAAGCCCCGGTCCGTCAACACTTTCGTTCCCGCAGCGAACGAGTTGGTCGGGATCACGCCAAGGTCATTCTCGACGGAATACTGGGCAGATGTTCCATCCTCCCGATGATGCGTAAAGAAGAAATATTTATCATAAGTATCCAGATACGTGGCGTACCCGTTTTCTCCGCATTCGCCGTCTGGAAACTCTATGTCGGAATCCGGAACATAACTGCAAAGCGTATTTCTCAGATCGAGGGCTTCAATGGAAATGACCTTTAAATACCACCGGCTCTTTTCATCCCGGCCTTGATTGAGATCATAAACCTTCCAGTAATCCTCATAAAGCATCTCCAGTCTGCTGAAAGCTTTCCCGTTCATGCAGCAAAATTCATAGCCTTCATATGGAGAAATATAGGCCTCAGACAACCGTTTCAGATACAGTTCACTGAGTTGATCTGCAGTCAGGTTTTTGAATTGTTCCCTGTACTTTCGTTCCGTATCGGGCATCATCGGATGATCCCGGTGGCGAATCGAAGGATCAGGTGTGATCTCAACGGATTTATACGTGTCCAGCGGATTTGGAACTTTCCAGTTTTCCTCCCCTTGAAGCAGTCCGATATTCGAATTCAAGAGCCAGTTGATGGCGTAAGAATCGTTCGACGCCAGAATTCCTTCGGCCGTATCGCCAATGACGGATTGAAGAATGTCGATGAAATAGTTGATTTCCTCCAGAAAAATTAAGAACACCTGTCGATCTTCAGGTTTCACGTCGTTGATATATTGGCTGATCTTCGTCAGATAAACCTGAAGATCGTTCTTATACTGCTCTGCCTGAATGATATTGTTTATACCAGTTTGGATATCATCATTATCTAGATCAATAATTTGATTCAGCTCCGCGTAAATATCTCGTGCAAAAATACTGGTTGTTGAAGAATTCGGATGATCGATGACTTCATAGAATCCGCCGTTATAGTTGTAGTGTTGCAGATAGAGCAGTTCCAAACCGTCGGGCAGCCCGTCTCCATCTGTGTCGTACTGGGTTGGGTCTGTTGTAACGACGGAATGGAACACGCCGTTATATCCAATTGGGATCCCTTGAATCTCCAGCTCGTCTGGTATTCCATCCTTGTCCCGATCTTGCTCATTTTCGGCATCGACGAATGAAATGCGAATATCGTCGATCAATACAGCCGTATCATATTCACTGTCTCCCACATCCCAGACGCGGAATGCAAACTTGATCCTACCACTTCCGGTAAGACCTGTGACATCGTAATGAACTTTCTTCCAACCCGTCATATAAGCTGTGTTGTCGCCGCCCGCGAAGTTGATTCCGCTTACCGGTTCCCACGTTGACGTATTGACGGATTCTCTAGCCAAAACGAACGATCGTCCGTCTTCCGTCGTAAAGGTGACTTCAAACTTGTCATCGTATCTTGAACCTATCCATTCCAAAGGTTCCTCAGATACGATATTATACATGAATGTTAAAGTCTTAGCGCCCTCGGGAAACGTAATGAACTGTTCAATCGAACTATTTGAACTGTCGATGGAGCCAAGGCCCGTGCTGATGATGACCATATAATTGCCATGCGGAGGCTCAAGAGGGCCTAGCCTTGGAATTACGCGCACATCTCCTTCTGCCATCCATCCAACAAGGTGGCCTTCCTCAAAGGAAGTGTTGATGAGCTCCGACTTAATTAAAAGATTGGAGGCGCCATGCAATCGCAACAATTCTTTGCCGGGCAGATTCGCGTTTTGAATGAGCGCAAAAGCTTGTCCCGTCGTTTTTTGTCCATTCAACAGATGTTCAAATAAAGCCGCAACCAAACCTTGATCCTCTGATGTTTTGATATAACCGGCATAACCGATATACGCTTTGGCGCCAAGAGAAAGAAACGTATCCGCAAACGAATCTTCCACCAAGCTTAAGCAGCTTCCGTTAAATATCAAACTATTAGGAAGTGATTGATTGTAATAGGCAATAAACTCAGGAGTGATGGCGTAATAACCGTTCACGACAAACAAACGATGTTGTTTCAGATCGGCTTCATAATCGCGCAAATTAGCTGCCGTTGCTTTCTCTCCTGTTAAGAAGACCAACGTCTCCTTCCCGCCACTGCCGAGCTGCTCGCCATGCGTATCCAGAACGATAACGCCGTAATTACTCAAGGTTTTAAAAATGTCTACCGTAACAGCGGCATCCTTCAATCGATTTACGCTGTAATTCTGATTTGCTTGAAAGGCTTCCGCCAATGCATCATAAGCAACCGGTGAAAGTGACGATCCGGCAAACGGGGAGACGATCAGTACGTTGGAACTGGTGATTCGTTGGGTGTTCAGCTCGGCCGTCTGCGCCGTCGCTGTCATCTGCTGCTCCGAAGAGATTTCTGCCGAGCCTTTCGTTCCTGATGAGCCCGTCAGAATGCCGCCCATGAAACCGTTACGATCCACATACCAGATGCTTCCACCATGTGACGACAAGCCTGCTTCTTGGATTTGAGGAAGCGTGTTGAGCCATTCAAGTATCCATGCGGAAGCTGATTCCGGGTTTTCATCCATGTACTGTCGGTACTTTACTTCCAGATCTTCATTCAATTTAAGAAACAGAGAAATTTCTTCGTTCGATGTCCTTGTAAGCACATGGAGGGAGTATAAATCACTCTGGACGATTCCGGCAGGCGTTTCTGCAACAGCCTTAATGGTGTAGACCCCTGGTTTATTTTCGTGGAACGTTACTGTGCCGCTATAGATCCCATCTGCAGCGATATCGTCTCCCTGAGCGACATTGCCGTCATCACGTAATGCAGTCAACGTACTCTCCGTTCCGTCTTCCGCAACGCCAACAAGCTGAATGACGTCCAACGGGTACTGCTCGCTCTTTTGCACCGGAATGCGGAATTGAATTTGCTTCGGTTCATCTACGAACACATAGTTGTGATTCACTTGCAGCGGGCCTTTGAATGAAAGATATGGATTATAAATCACTCTAACGGTCTGGGATACCGAGTTGCCCGCCGCATCCGTTGCGGTGACGACGATTGTATTTTCTCCCGGCTGTAATGGAACATCCGGAATTAACCACGAACTACTGCCAATTGCATAACCCTTCTGTATTTCATCATCGATGGTCGTTTCGTAGGAGATGCTTTTGAGTTTATAGTTATCATAAGCTGTTCCAGATAATGAGATGATATCGTTTAACGTCGTCCATGTAGAGGCGGCATTCATTCCGGACAGGAAGATTTGCGGTGCTTCACGGTCTCGGAGAATCGTCACGGAGTCGCTGTGCTGTTGATTCAATACGTCCGTTACCGTGACCGTAATAACCGTTTCCGGCTGTGAGAGCCGCAGCTCTTGTATGCTCCAATTAGTCGTACCTTCGGCAAATCCCGTCCTTCCATCGCTTGTGACGTAAGATACGGATTGCACCTCAATATTCGTGTTGACAATACCGGAGAGCGTCACGCTCTCTTCCTTGGTAAACACCTGACTTGCCGAACTGGGAGATAGAATCTGAATGTTCGGCTTGTTCGGCAATACCGCAACGATTGAGATTTCTGCTGAAATCCCGTTAGAGGTTGTTGCAAGAATAGGAATCACTTGCGGTGTCAAGCTCGTGACTGAAAAGCTGGCGATTCCCTCCGCATTCGTTGTTACTTGCGCGGGAATCCGAGCTGAGCTAGGCGTTTGTAATGCGACAACGACGTTCGAAGACGGTTGATCATGCTGATCCCTTACAAAAACTTGCACATTCGCTTGATCGACGCCGTCCGGAATGATCACGTAAGTATCAGCCGTCAAGGTTAAGAATACAGGGGCATTTTCGGCTTTCGGTTCTTTTCCGGAAATTAATTTTCCATTTCGATAGACGGTTATCTTGTCCCATGGTTTGAAAACGGTCGTCTTACCATCGAAGGAGGGGTCGTCGGATTCGTCATAATTCGACCAATCCGTTTTGTTAAAACGCAACTGGATTTCACCGGTCTGCCCACCTCTTGCTAACATTCCAGCTCCTGACGTAAATCCGATTTCTAAATAGGATATCTTGTCATCCGAACCGCTCACGGAGCCATCAACGAATTTGCCGGTTATGTTGGAGCACCCCAGCCGCGCCCAGTCACAATGAAATTGTTGTGGAGCGTTGCCCTCTTTCGTGAACCAATACCGAACCGTCACCTCTTGTAACGGTATAACAGTGGTACCGATATTCTTGATATTTAAATGGGGCTTAATTTGATTGTTTCCCGCATCCGTATCTCCAGCGCGATATTCTACAATCAAATTATCGACCAAATCGGTCAGTGCAGGCGGCTCAGTCCCCCATACCAATTCGCCATTCCTGTACAAAGTAATATTTTCCCAAGCAAAGTAACCAGACTGTGGACTGTTATAGGAATAATCATTGGTTTCGTTATATGCACTCCAGTCCGCCTTATTCACCCTTATCAGGATCTCATTGCTGCTTTCCCCTGGAGCAAGGCTGCCCGCACCGGATGTAAAGGCGATTTCTAAATAAGAATCTGCGTATACGGCTTGTGTAACGCCGAATGTTCCAACGACATTGGAACAGCCCACTTGTGCCCAGTCACAATGAAATACTTGTTCTCTTTCATCTTCTTTTGTAAACCAATATCGCAAGGTAAATTCTTCTAGAGGCACTGTTTCATTACTGTTGTTCTTAATCATCAAGTTGGCTTTAATCTGATTGTCCAAAGGATCTGAATCCGCTGAACGGTAATAGACTTCAAACAAGTGTACTGCATTCGTTTGCTCATTGCTTTGCACTGAAGCTACGGAATAATTTTCTAATAAAAATGAAAATAGAATAAAGAAACATAAAATTATTTTGATAAAATTATTTTCATATTTTCTTCTCATAAACAATTCCTCCCATTATTTTTAAATTAAAGTTTATGAAGTGACTTGATAGATTCAGTATATGTCTTTTGCTCGTTGCTTTTCTAACACTTTTGTGACTTGTTGAACACTATGGTTACATGATGAGCCGCTGCAATTCGCAGATCAGGTGCAAAAACGAATGATCCGTACCTGACGTTGGGCCAGCACGATCCCGTTTTCCGACGCCCACGCCTGAACCCGATGCAGCGGTTTGCGGCGGCTGGCCTGATGTGGGAGCGTCGAAGCGTTTTGCCGTCAACGGCGACGACCGCTCCTTGCGTCAGTTAGCCTTTCGCCCCTGCCGGCGAGTATTTTTTGAAATGCCCCCGCAACCACGACGCGATGGACAGCGTATAACGTTTCGGAAAAATTTTGCGAATCCCGGAAGGAGTGGCGAACGTGAGCGCACGACAATACCTCATCGGCGGCCTGGTCGGTGCGGCGCTGGCTACGGCGGCGACGGCGTTGGCGGCCGAAAACGCCTCGTCCGTCCAGGCGGTGCTCTGGCCGGTGACGATGCGGCTGAACATCGACGGCAAGATGGATCACGTGGCGGCAGAAAACGTGGAAGTGCTGAATTATAAAGGATCGGCGTATGTACCGCTGCGGTACGTGGCGGAAAAGATGGGGGCGACGGTGCGGTATGAGAGCGACCATCCGTCGTGGGGCCGGGTGATCTACATCGACGTGGCGGACGACCGCGATTTGTTTATCCGCGACCCGGACGGGATTATCGGCATGGGGAATTTTTATGTGGCTCATGGGAATCGAACTTTTATGGTGGTTCAAGTTAAGCAGTTTAAGGATTTACCACCAGGCAAGGACAGAGTTTATGCTTATTTCTACGATAAAGAAGGGAATTTACTTCTTGAGCAGTATCTTAAAATAAAATTTGAGAAAAACAAGATATATACAAATGCATTGAGCCTTGATAATCATATAGAGAATGTGGACATTTCGAAGACGAGACTAGAATTAAGAGGAGAAAATTAGGAGGATGGGGATACCCCCATCCTTTCCCCTTGTTCTGTTTCTGAAAAGCATTTTAAGCCCAATGAAGTTCAACAGGTGAATGATTCCCTCCAAGCAATGTATATTGGATAAAATAAAGATTCCAAAATCCGCTGTCCTGCAAATAACCGTAGACCGTTCCTTTACGGGTCGTACGGTCGTCGATCAGCCCAATAAGCCGGGATAATAAGGATGAAATTGTCGCAACAAGTCACAAAAGTGTTAGAAAAAAAGACAAGGAGAAAGTATAATGACTCACGGATCATCTGCAAACCCTTGAAGAGAAGAAGACGGATGAAATATTTCAAAATGATGATCATCTAAAAAGGTGATTGAAATGATAACTAATATTTTGAAGAGAAAAATCACTTCTTTTGTACTGATAATCTCTATCCTTCTACTTTTATCTTTCTATTACTTCTTTATTTTTTCAAGGACTCTCGTGGTTTCGGCCCCGGCTTCTTACATCGCGTTCGGTTCCGCCGACACGCTCTCGGACGCCGCCGACTTGATTGTAATCGGAAAACCTTTAGACCGATTCGAAGACCGACAACACAAAGCAACTTACTATAGTACAGGCGCGATCCAAGATTTTTATACCATCACGCGAATCCAAGTCGAAAAAGTCATCAAAGGACCTGATGATTTGCCAAAAACGATTAATGTTCATGAACCGGTTATGTTAGATCAAACTTTTTATGGAAAAGTTAAGATCAAAATCGAAGATTACTCCGAGCTCCAACAAGGCCGTCGATATTTGCTTTTTCTTAGCCCGAGCTATTCAACGCCCACCGAATACGTGATCATCAACATGAACAACGGCAAATTCAGCCTCGACGAAGAGGAACCGGACGACCGCACGGAACTGAAGCAAAAATTAAGAAAAGAACTCGAGCAGAAATGGAACATCCGCCTGTCGCCGCATGCGCCCGGACGCCAGCCCGAGCTCCAAACGACCTCCAGCGGCTGACGCAAAAAAACCGCACAACAAACGGGGCCTCAACCCGGGGCCCCGCCCTTCTTTCTCGACTCCCCGCGGTCGCTCCCTCACCTCACCGGTCGAACCGGAAATCGTCGTCGGTCAGCGGCTCGACGCGGATCGCCTTCACGTAGCCGTTGCCCTTTTTCGAGAAAAAGTCGTGCTGTTTCGTATGCGTGCGGATGCCGTTCAGCACGATCGGGTTGACGTCCTCGTCCGGGAATTTCGGCTCGCGCCCGAGGTTCATGAGCGCCTTGTTCGCGTTGTACCGGACGAACCGCTTCACCTCTTCCTCCAGTCCGAGCGGCGCGTACATCTCGTCGCTGTAGGCGACTTCCAGCCGGTACAGGTCGTCGAGCAGCCGCTCGAACTCCGCCGACGCTTCCTCCTGCTCGCGCGGCGACAGCCGGGCGAACACTTCCTGCGCCAGCACGCCGACGTACAGCCCGTGGATGCTCTCGTCGCGCAAGATCAGGTCGATGATCTCGCCGCTGCTCGTCATTTTGCCCTGCCCGGCCAGATAGAGCGGATAGAAAAAGCCGCTGTAAAACAAGAAGCTTTCCAAGAGCACCGACGCCGCCATCGCCAGGTACAGGTCCTTGTCCGAACGGATCGACGTGTAATAGCGGTTGATCCGCGCCGCCTTCTGCTGGAGAACCGGATGCGTCTCGACCCATCGGAACAGCTCGTCGATCTCTTCAGTCGTCGCCAGCGTCGTAAAAATGCTGCTGTACGACTTGGCGTGAATCTGCTCCATCATGCCCATGAAGGCGAGCACCGCCTTGCGCTGGAGGCCCTCGACGTGCTCCAGGATGTTCGGCATCCCCGAGCCGCCCTGGATCGTGTCGAGCAGCGTGAGGCCGGCGAGCACTTTCATGTAAACGTCGCGCTGGGCGTCGGTCAGCTCGAGCCACGACATTTTGTCGTCGGAAAGCGGGATTTCCTCGTCCGTCCAGAACTGCATGATGTTCTGCTGCCAAAACGCGATCGTGAAATCGTCGTCCGGCCGGTTCCAGTTGACCGCGCGCAGCGGCCGCGACGGCGACGTCCACATTCCGGCATCGATGCGATCGGCCGTTTCCGTCATACCGCACAGCTGACGCATTCGCTCACCTCCACTCGTTTCGTGCGGGTGTAGTAGAGCGCCTTGAGGCCCTTTTTGGCGGCGTAAATGTAGTAGCGCGCCAACTCCCGCGTCGAAATGTCGCTTCGCACGTGCAATACGGTCGAAATGCCCTGGTCGATGTGTTCCTGAATTTCCGCGATCAGGTCGATCACGTCGAACTGGTCCATGTTGTACGCCGACTTGTAATAGAACAGATTGTCCTTCGACAGGAACGGCATCGGGTAATACGTCGTCGAGTTGGCGTACGTGCGCGTCTCGATCGGCTCGACGATCGGCATGACGCTGGACGTCGCGTTCTGGATGTACGAGATGCTCTGCGTCGGCGCGATCGCCAGCCGATAGGCGTGATACAGGCCGTAGGTCTGGACTTTCTCCTTCAGCGCGCGCCAGTCGTCGGGCGTCGGGATCGGGATGCCGTCGAACAGCCGGCGCACTTTGTCCGAACGCGGGCGGTAGTCGGTCTCCAGATATTTTTCAAAATACGTCCCCTTGGCGTATTCCGACCGCTCGAAGCCCTGAAACGTTTCGCCGCGCTCGCGGGCGATCTCCATGCTTTTTTCCAGCGAATAGAAGTTCATCATCATGAAGAACGTCCGCGCGAAATCGCGCGCTTCCGCGCTGTCGTAGGCGATCCGGTTTTTCGCAAGATACCCGTGCAGGTTCATCGCACCGAGGCCGACGGCGTGCAGCTCGCGGTTGGCCTTGACGACGCCGGGCGCGTTGGAGATGCGCATCATGTCGCTGACCGACGTCAGCGCGAGCATCCCTTCGTGCACCGATTCGCGCACCTTGCGCCGCTCCATCACGTTGACGATATTGAGCGACGCCAAGTTGCAGCAGACGTCGCGGCGGATAACGTCGCCCTCGCCGTAGTCGCCGATTTCGGACGTTTCCTGCAGCTGATAAATTTCGGTGCACAGGTTCGACATTTTGATCGTGCCGAGATCCTTGAGCGCGTGAACGCGGTTGGCGTTCGTCTTGTTCATGATGTACGGATAGCCCGACTCCAGCTGCGTCATCGCGATCCGGATCAGCATGTCGCGCGCGCTCATGATCGTTTTCTTGCGGATGCGATCGTCGGCGACGAGCCGGTCGTACATCTCGTCGAGGTCCATGTCGTCGAGATGGACGCCGTACGCCTTGTACACCGAATACGGGCCGAATACGGTCAAGGGCTTGTTTTCCTCCGCCAGCCGGTAGAACTTGTCCGGCACGATCAGCCCGATCGACAGCGTCTTTAAGCGGATTTTCTCGTCGGCGTTGATTTTTTTGCTGTCGAGAAACTCCTGTACGTCCCAGCCGAAAATGTTGTAGTACGCCGCGCCCGACCCCTTGCGCTGGCCCATCTGGTCCGCGTATGAAAACGCGTCTTCCATCAGCTTGAGCACCGGCATGATGCCCTTGGCGGCGCCTTCGACGCCCTTGATCGGCTCGCCGCGGCCGCGCAGCTTGGAGACGTTGACGGCGACGCCGCCGCCGATTTTCGACAGCTGCATGCACAGGTTCAGGCAATAGTTGATGGAATTAAGCGTATCGTCCATCTCCAGCAGGAAACAGGAAACGAGTTCCCCGCGGCGGCATTTGCCCGCGTTCAAGAACGTCGGCGTCGCCGGCTGCAGCCGCTGTTCCATCATCGACACGGCCAGCGTGCGCGCCAGTTCGTAGTTGCCGCGCCCGAGATGCAGCGCGACGGCGGCGACGCGGTCGGGGTAGTCTTCCAGGTAGAGCGACCGGTCGTCGCTTTTGACAGCGTAATCATTGTAAAACTTTGAAATCGCCATGTAGGACTGAAATTGGAAACCGAAGTCCCGCGTCAGGCGGAACAGGCTTTCCACCTGTTCGGGCGTGTATTGTTCGTAAAAGTTTTCGTAAAACCGGTTTTCGATCATGTAGTCGATTTTATCGCGTATGGACGAAAAACGCGGGCTTCGCTCCCGCACGTATTCCATGAACGCGGCGACGGCCTCGCGGTCCTTCTCCAAGCGGAAAAAGCCGTCCGGCCCGCGCAGCATGATTTCGTTGTTCAGCTCAATGTGCCGCAAGGAGGCTGACCCCCTTCACGAACGTTTCGACGTCGCGCGCCGTGCCCGACAGTTCGAACTTGGTCAGCACGGGAACGCCGTACATATCAGAGATGACGTCGGCGCTGGCGGCGAAGTTCGTTCCCCAGTTGCGGTTGCCGCTGGCGGCGACGCCTCTGAGCCGCCTGCCGTTTTTTTTCAGGAATCGGAGTACCTTGTCCGGCACCTGGCCGAACCCGGTTGTGTACGTCACGAGGACGAACGGCTCGTCCAGCGTCATGTCCTCGTCGATCCGGACGGCGGGAAACGGCAGCTTCTCGACGAACCGCCTGACGTTGCCGGTACGGGAATCGAACGCGACGAGCATCGCGGTTCCTCTCCTCTCCTGCCAAGTTCGACTGCCGCGCTCGCAGCCTGCCCGGCCTTCTAAGCCGGGTCGGCCGGTTCGGCTGTTCGACACCCTCGATCACCACAATATCTTGGTGGTCACTACTAAGTGTAAATCAAGATATTGTGGTTGTCAACCGGCTTCGCGGAAAAAAGATCCCGGCGCTCGATCCGGAAATCCAGTCGAACGCCGGGGAATGTGCTGTATCAAAAAGGGAATCATTAGGATCATGAGACTTATAAGTCTCATGATCCTAATGATTCAATCGTCGACGAATGACCAACCGCTTCAGCGGTCGTCCGACAGCATAAGCTACACCGTTCCGAACAACAGCGCCGTCCAGAACCTGGAAAACTCCCGCCGCATCCGGCTCACCCTCCCCGTACGACCGCTCCCGCGCACGCGCCGACGAGCGCGACCGCCCACGCCGGCAGCCGCCAGAACGCCGACAGCGCGAACAACCCCGCCGCCAGGGCAAAATCCGTCGGCGACCGCACGGCCGACGTCCAGACCGGATCGTACAGCTACCTGCTCAACTTATACAACATATACTGGTTTAGAGATACCCCTTCCATTTCTGCTTCCATGGCTAATCGTTGGTGCAACGACTTCGGCATACGGAGCAGGACTTTTCCGCTGAACTCGACTTTTGGATTCGGTTCCGGAATGGGATCGCCATGTTCAAGTTTCACCTCAAGCCAACCGCGTTTGGCTTCTTCCAGATTCTTCAACAATTCTTCGATGGTCTGCCCGTCCGACTGGCAGCCGTCCAATTCCAGATACGTGCCGTAGTAGTATCGACCGCTTTCATCGTTCATTTCTCGGATCACCAACGTATACGGCAGCGACATGTAATAATTCAGGTCTTTGTTTTCCATGGCCATCGGCAGGGGATACGTGAAGATAAAATGAGGAAACGGGATTTTAATTCCCGATTCTCCGAAGAACATCTTTTACATAAACCGCCCTTACAGGACTCCGATTTGGTATGGTGATGACGTCTCCGTTTTCGTTTCGAAAATGATGATGGGAGCCGCTTACTCTCACCATGATGTATCCGTGATACTCGAGGACTTTAACGATCTCACGGAAATGAATTCCATTCGGGCGGTTTTTCATTTTCTCAATCAGTTTGTCGACCCCTGCCATCTGTTCCCCTCCTTGTAATATCTATAGTATCATATATGATATCAATCGTCAAGCAAAGCATATGCACCTGCAGGGCCATCTGCGGTGACCGGGCGTCAAAAGAAGCTGAACAGCACCGGCCACAAACCGGAACGCTCCCGCCGCATCCGGCTCACCCTCCCCGCACGACCGCGCCCGCGCACGCGCCGACGAGCGCGACCGCCCACGCCGGCAGCCGCCAGAACGCCGACAGCGCGAACAACCCCGCCGCGAGGGCAAAATCCGCCGGCGACCGCACGGCCGACGTCCAAACCGGATCGTACAGCGCCGCCAGCAGCACGCCGACGACCGAAGCGTTCACGCCTGCGAGTACTGCGCGCACGCGCGGCATGCCGCGCAGCGCCTCCCAAAACGGCAGCGCACCGGCCACGAGCAAAAATCCGGGCAGAAAAATGCCGACCGTCGCCACAAGCGCACCGCCCCATCCGCCGGCCTCGGCGCCGATAAACGCGGCGAACGTAAACAAGGGCCCCGGTAACGCCTGCGCCGCGCCGTATCCGGCCAAAAACCGATCCGGCTCGACCCAACCCGCCGCCACCGCTTCTTTCTCCAGCAGCGGCAAGACGACGTGACCGCCGCCGAACACGAGCGCGCCGGCGCGGTAAAATCCGTCGAACAGCGCAAGCCCGTGCGAAGGCCAGACCGCCCGCGCCGACGGCAGCGCCGCCAGCAACAGAACCGCCGCGGCCAGACACGCCGCGCCCGCTGTCCGCGACGGCAAACCGCGTCCGAACGCCGTTTCGTCGGGCGTTTTTTCCGCAGCGCGCACGATTTTTTCATCGCCGTCTTGCCGCCGCTCGTCCTGCCGCACGTCATGCCGCCCGTCCTGCCGACCGCCTTCCGACAACGCCTCCGTGCGGGTCGTCCGGCCTAACAACAGCGCCCCGGCGACTCCGCCGGCCGCGATCGCGACGACCTGCGACGCCGCGGTCGGCCAAAACGACACGAGCGCCGCCGCTCCGACCGCCAGCGTGGCGCGCAGCCGATCCGCCGCCAGCTGCCGCCCCATGCTCCAGACGGCCTGCGCCACGACGGCGACGGCGACGAGCTTCAGGCCGTGCAGCCACCCCGCGCCGGAGGCGACGCCGAACGCTTCCGCCCACCGGTCGAGCCCGAACGCAAACCCCGCCATCAGCAGAAACGACGGCCACGTAAACCCGAGCCACGCCGCGACGCCGCCCGCGAATCCCGCGCGCATCATGCCGATGCCGATGCCGACCTGGCTGCTCGCCGGCCCGGGCAAAAACTGGCACAGCGCCGTCAAATCCGCATAGCGCCGCTCGTCCAGCCATCGCCGCCGCCGGACGTATTCTTCGTAAAAGTAGCCGAGATGCGCGACCGGCCCGCCGAACGACGTCAGGCCGAGTTTGGTCGCAACGAGGAAAACGTTCCAAATTTCCCGCATGCGGCCGTTTCCTCCCCTCTCACGACCCCGCCCCGCGATACCGGTTCACGCCGAGCCGCCACACGAACAGCCCCCCGGCCAGAAACACCGCCCCGACGATCGGCGTCGCCAGCGCAACGGGAGCCCACCGCCCGGGATCGAGAAAATACGCCGCCGGATAAAACCCGACGAACGCAAACGGCAGCACGAACGTCAGCACCCACCGGATCGCCCGGTTGTAGATCGTTACCGGATACCGGCCGTAATTCTGGATGTTCCACATCATCGGCAAAATGCCAGTCGGCGCGTCTGTAAAAAACGAAATCGCCGTCATCGCGACATAGACGCCGCCGTAGACCATCATCGACCCGACGGTCAAAAGCGCCAGCACGAGCGGATCGGTCCAGTGAAACGGCAGCCCGAGCCGCACCCACGCGACGGCCGTGACGACGACGCCGGCCAGCGCCGTAAACAGCGACGACGGGTCGAGATTTTCCATCATCAGTTGAAACAGGTTGTGCGCCGGCCGCGTCAGCACGCGGTCCATCTCGCCGCGCACGATGTACCGCTCGGTAAACCCCCACAAATTAAAAAAACAGTTGAACAGCCCGTACGGGATCATAAAATACCCGTACACGAACACCATCTGATCGAGCGTCCAGCCGCCGAGCCGGTCGACGTGGCCGAACACGACGAGCACGAAAAACAGATTCGCCGCCAGAAACATCAGATCGCTCGCGACTTCGACCCAGAAGTCGGAGCGGTACGACAGCCGCGTTTTCAGATACGTTTTCAAATAATCCAGCATCAGCGACGCGTAAAACACGGACCGCCGTCCTCCCTTCGACCGGACCGGATCACCCGCCTTGCACAAACAGCCGGCGCCGCGCCCAGCGCCACATCAGCGCGATCGGCAGAAGCAGCGCGACGCACCAAAAGAGTTGCACGCCGACCGCCGCGTAAACGTCCGATCCCGCCCTTCCGCCGACGAACACCGTCGCCGGCAAATAGGCGATCGCCTGAAACGGCAGGGCGCCGAGCACGCCTTGCGCCCACGCTGGAAAAAATCCGATCGGAATCATCAGCCCCGACAGCAGGTCGACGACGACCCGCTTCATGCGCATGAGCCCCTCGCCGCTTTCCAGGAAAAAGACCGCAAGTCCCGTCAACATGTTGATTTCCGAATTGATGACGAAACTGAGCGCCAGCATCAGGGCGAACCATCCCCATACCGCGGGGTCCGCCGGCAGCCGCACCGGAAAAAGCAGCGCAACCAGCACCATCCCCGGCGCCATGAACATGACGAGCCGGAACAGCCCTTCGCCGAGCGCCTGCATCATTTTGACCGCCAGATAGGAATAGGGACGGATTAGCTGGACCGCCACGCTGCCGTCGCGGATTTCCGTCGCGATGTCGCGATCGAGGTTGTTGAAATAAAACGCGCGCGCCATCCACGCCACGGCGACGTATGTCGTCATCTGCGCCGCCGTCATGCCGCCGAGCCGCTCCTGGCCGGCATAGATCGCACGCCATAAAAAATAATACGCTCCAATATTAATGGCATAAATCAAAATGCCGCTGTAATAATTGACGCGGTAGGCGAGCATCGTCAAAAACCGGATGCGGATGATTTCGGCGTACATCGCGATCACGCGCGCACCGCCTCCTGTTCGCGCCGCTGGTCCGGCTCGCCGGCCGCGCCGTCCGCCGTTGCTCCGCCCGCCGATGCTCCGTCCGCCGTTGCGCCGCCGGTCGCCGCGCCGTCCGGCATGCCCGTCCGGTAAATTTCGCGAACAATGTCGTCGGTGTTCGGCTCGACGATCCGTATGTCGCGGATCCCCGGCCGGCCCGCCACCCGCGCCAGTAGCTCCGACACAGACGCTCCGTCGCCCGCCGGCAATCTCGCGCGCACCGTCCGCTCGTCGTCCGCCGACCATACCGCAGGCACGTCCGCCGTAAGCGCCCGCAGCTCCGCCAACGCGACCGGACGGTCGAAATGGATCACGACGTCACGGCCGGCACCCCATCTTGCCTTCAGCTCGTCCAGTCCGCCGTCATAAATGATGCGGCCGCCGTCGAGCATGATGACGCGCGAGCAGAGCGCCTCGATGTCCTGCAGATCGTGCGTCGTCAGCAAAATCGTCGTCCCGTCGCGCCGGTTCATCTCCAGCAGAAACTCCCGGATTTCCGCCTTCGCCACCACGTCCAAGCCGATCGTCGGCTCGTCCAGAAACAGGACGGACGGGCGGTGAAGCAGCGCCGCCGCCAGCTCGCACCGCATCCGCTGGCCGAGGCTCAGCTTGCGCACCGGCCGGTGCAGCAGCTCGCCGAGACCGAGCCGCTCCGTCAATTCGTCCAGGCGACGGCGGAAATCCGCCTCCGGCACGCGGTAGACTTTGCGCAAAAGCCGGAACGATTCGATGACGCCGATGTCCCACCAGAGCTGGCTGCGCTGGCCGAACACGACGCCGATCGTGCGGACGTAAGCCTGCCGCTGCCGGTACGGCACGAAACCGTTGACGACGACTTCGCCCGACGTCGGCACGAGAATGCCGGTCAACATCTTGATCGTCGTCGACTTACCGGCGCCGTTTTCGCCGATGTAGCCGCAAATCTCGCCGCGCCGGACCTGAAAACTGACGCCGGCGACCGCCTCGATCCGGTCGTGGCGCCGCCCGAACAAATCGCGCAGCGCTCCCCAAAGCCCTTCCCTGTTGCGCGGCACCCGAAACTCCTTGCGAAGCTCGTGCGCGTAAATCGCCACGTCCTGGTCCATGTCGCCGGTTCTCCTCGTTTCGCGTTCGACTTTTGTCCCGTTTCTTTTTATAATAAAAAAATGACGCGGAAAAGGGAAAGGAGCTGACCTCCCTTGCGCAAAATCGCCATAAGGTTCACAGTTTTTTTATTGTCTTTTTTGGCTACGTCCGCCGCCATCTACGCGTTTCAACTCTATCAGTCGCTGTCGCGGCTTGGCGAAGGGCAGGGAGGATCGCCTTTTTCCGGCATTTCGATCCTCGACAACAATCCGGAAAACCAAATCCCGAAATGGGAAGGCCGCGAGCGGGTCAATATCCTGCTTTTGGGCGGCGACTCGCGCGGCAAGGAGCATGAGATTCCTCGTTCGGACACGATGCTCGTCGCGTCGATTGATCCGGTGACCAAACGGGCGCATTTGATGTCGATCCTGCGCGACACGTACGTCGACATTCCCGGCCGCGGCCGCGACCGGATCAACGCGGCCGTCTCGTACGGCGGTCCGCGGTTGGCGATGCGGACGGTGTCACAGCTGCTCGGCATTCCGATCCAATATTATGTATATACCGATTTCGAGGGCTTCGTCGCCGTCGTGGACGCCGTCGGCGGCATCGACATCGAAGTCGAGAAAGACATGAAATACTACGACCGCGCCGACGGTCCGGAATACGCCATCGACCTGAAAAAGGGCTGGCAGCACCTCGACGGGCGTAAAGCGCTGCAGTACGTCCGGTTCCGCCACGACGCGCTGTCAGACTACGCTCGGACGGAACGCCAGCGGAAATTCCTGATCGCGCTCGCCCGTAAAATGCAAAGCACGACGTCGCTTCTAAAGCTGCCGTCGATCATCGACAAGGTCGAGCCGTACGTCGAGACGAACATGACCGTCTCGGACATGGTCAAGCTCGGCGCGCTGGCGTTGGAAGCGAAAAACGCGGACATCGTCGGCGTCCAGATTCCGCCGAACGAATTGCTGGAACCGCGCGAGATCGGCGGCGCCTCCGTGCTTGTCACCGACCCGCGCCGGGTGCGCGAGTATGTAAAGGATTTGTTCGAATCGGCCGTGCAGCCTTCTTCTTCGCCTTCGCCGTCGCGGTCGCCGGGTCGGTCGCCGGCCGGCCGTTCGCCGTCGCCGTCTCCGGCTCGACGGTGAATTCAAGGGACAGGGAGGGCAGGAGCATCGATGGACGCGCGCATGCGGCCGCGCTCGGACGCTCTGTATCGTGAAGCTCTTCTCCACATCGCGGGAGGGGTCAACAGCCCTTCGCGTTCGTTCAAGGCGGTCGGCGGCGGCGCGCCGGTTTTTATGAAGCGCGCGAAAGGCGCCTATTTTTGGGACGAGGACGGCAACCGCTACATTGACTATCTGGCCGGCTTCGGCCCGATCATTCTCGGCCACGCACATCCCGATGTCGTCGAGGCCGTATGCCGCACGGCCGCCGACGGCACGCTGTATGGCACGCCGACGGAACGCGAAGTCGTGTTCGCCCGCATGCTGAAGGCGGCCATACCTTCGCTCGAACAGGTACGGCTCGTCAATTCCGGCACGGAAGCCGTCATGTCCGTCGTCCGGCTGGCCCGGGCCTATACCGGGCGGACAAAAATCATTAAATTCGCCGGCTGCTACCATGGCCACTTCGACGCCGCTCTTGTGGCCGCCGGTTCCGGTCCATCCACGATCGGCGTCCCCGACAGCGCCGGCGTCCCGGCGAACGTCGCCGGCGACGTCATTACCGTGCCGTATAACGACCCGGCCGCGCTCGACGCCGCCCTCGACCGCTGGGGACGCGAGACGGCCGCCGTCATGATCGAGCCGATCGTCGGCAATTTCGGCATCGTCATGCCGAAGCCCGGTTTTCTCGAGCACCTGTGCCGCGCCGCCCGCGCGTACGGCGCGCTGGTCATCTACGATGAAGTGATCAGCGCTTTCCGGTTTCATTACGGCGCCGCCCAGACGTTCACCGCTTTTCCCGACGCCAAGGCGGTCGAACCCGACCTGACCGCGCTTGGCAAAATTATCGGCGGCGGCCTGCCGATCGGCGCCTACGGCGGGCGGGCGGACATCATGGGACTTGTCGCCCCGCTCGGTCCCGCTTACCAGGCGGGCACGGCAGCCGGCAACCCGGTATCGGTCGCGGCCGGCATCGCCTGTCTGGAAGCGCTCGCCCGTCCCGGCGTGTACGAACATCTCGACCGGCTCGGCAGAAAGCTGGAAGAAGGGTTGATGCGCGCCGCCCGGACATACGGCATTCCGCTCACCGTCAACCGCGTCGTCGGCGCGCTGTCGACGCATTTCGGCATATCGTGCGTCGAAGACTACTCCGGCGCGCAAGCGGCCGACGATCGGATGTTTGCTCGCTTTTTCCGGCTCATGCTTGATCAGGGTATCTATTTGGCGCCGTCCAAATTCGAAGCCTGGTTCGTCACGCTTGCGCACACGGACGCCGACATCGAGGAAACGGTGCAAGCGGCGGAGCGGGCGTTCGCGCAGATGGCGTCTGAATTCCGATCCCGGCGATCTTGAACCGCGCCGAAGAGGCCGGAGCAGAGCTCCGGCCTCCAGCGTCGTTCGGTTTTTTCGTTCGTCAGTTGTATACATTCAGCTCATACGCGGACCACCAATACGACGCGCTGCCCGTCTGCACGATCTTGATATACCGCGCCGTCTGCGCAGCAAAGTCGATCGTCAGCACCGGACCCGTGCCCGTACCGCTGGCGATCGCGCTGCCCCAGTTCACCCCGTCGTTCGACACGTATACCTCATACCCGCGC